>DAOLDN010000495.1:0-3026 GCA_035327385.1 Verrucomicrobiota bacterium
GCGGTGGTGGTGTTAAGCCCGTTCGTGGAACCGTTCACGACCCAGTTTGTTCCGCCCACGGTGTACCAATAGGTTTCTGCGCCGTGGGATACCACTGTGTTGCGGGCGACGTCGCGTGCGGCGAATTTCTCAGGGCCGTTGCGGAACAGGAACAGCGATTGTTCGTAGCCGAGGAAAACGTCCGTCGCCGAACCGGGCCGGTTGTCGCGCCGGTCCAGTCCGCTCGTCACGCCGAGTCCGAGATGGCTGTTCAGGTCAACACCGCCGTCGAGCTTGATGAGTGTGTTGATGGCGGAGGCGTCGGAGCGGACGAGGATGTCGAAGTTGCCGTTGGTCACGACGGGTATGTCCACGGCGTAGGTGAGGTTGGAGACGTTGACTCCGCCGATGATGTTTCCCCCGGCGTCAACGCTGCCTCGCATCTTGAACGGATAAAGGGGATTGAACCCGGGGTCGCCGTTGGTTCCGTCTTTTCGATAAACGGTGATGGTGGGCGCTTGGATGCCGGCTTGTTGAAGGGTGATGGCGGTGGAGTGGATGTTGGCGCGGCTGGCTTCGGGCCATTGATAGCCGTACATGACCCAGCCGCCGCTCGGGATTTTCATTTCGATGGCGCCGCCTCCGGGTGGTGGCGCGGCGTTGACAAGCAGCAATCGGTCAACAGGATCGGGCGCGTTGGCCGTGGTGGCTGCCGCGCCGGCGTCTGTCGTTGCCCGATGAACCAGCAGTTTGCGGCACGTGCGATCGTTGCCGGGCGTGGAACTGGCCAGTTGCGACAGGATTGAGCCTGGCGGAAATCCGACGCGCATGGCCACGCCGCGTGAGGGGTTGTCGTTGACGCCGCAGTGGTAGTAACCGTCGGGGGATTGGTTGATGCCGTCGTCGAAGTTGATGTCGCCGGGGAAACTTGTTTTGTTGTTGGCGGCAAACAGCACCACGGTGGCGTGCGCGTTGGTGAAGGCGTCGCCACCGCTGACCTCGCGATAATCGTATCGTTCCCACGCAACGATGTTGGCGTCCGACCAGCGCGAGCGCGTGCCGCCACGGGCCAGTTGGTGGTGCAACCAGGCGACATCGGGCATCTGGTTGTCGCCGTATTGACCGAGATAATTGGCGAATGGCACGACGGGAAATGTCGTGGATTGATAGGGATCGCCGGCAAAGTTGTTGCCGTCGGAATAAATGATGGGGATGCCCTCGTGCATGAAGTTGTAGGCGTTGTGCAGGTGACGGGCGTTGACGCAGCAGAACATGTGATCGTGATTCTGCGCGAACTGGACACCCTGGTTTGCGGCAAAATCGCCGATGTCCCGCTGGTCCAATCCCCAACCCGCGCCGCCGCCGGCCCAGTGGTCCACGGCACCGCGCATGGAAGTGTTCAACAATCGCATGCCGGCGCTGATGTAGTCGCCGTAGCCCGGCGGGAAGCCGAGATGTTCGCCGAACAACAAAGCGTCGTTGCGGGGCGCTTCACTGTTGAAACAACTGTTGCGGCAATCGTCCGCTTCCAGATAGTCGGAGTTGAAGTTCGTGCCGTAACCGTGGACCCAGTCGTACATCGCCTGGATGCCGCCCGTGTAGCCTGCGAAGGCGTTGCCGCCGTTGCCGAAGAAATTCGCGGGGGTGTGTTTCACGGCATCGAGCCGGAAGCCGTCGCACTTTGTTTCATACAACGTCCACATCGCGGCGCGGATCAGATAGGCTTCGACGAGTTCTGGAACAGGAACGCCGTTGGTGGCGTTGAACGGTCTCCAGCCGCCGCCGAGGTCCGGCAACGCCGGGTCGGCATAATATTCGGGGCTGTTCGGCTGGCGGATGAACGTCGGCTTTGTCGTGGTGCTGCCAAGGGTGTTGCCGAAGTTGAAATTGAGGTTGCCCGGCTCGTTGGCAAGATCGAGAAGGCCGCTCAACGGTTCGTTTTGCACCTTCCATTGATCGCTGTAATCCTCGATCGTCGGCCAGTTGCGGTTGAATCCTCCGGGAATGGTTTGCAGATGAAAATCCGCCGGGATGAGTCCCGGATAAATGTTCGTGGGCGTGAACGCGTTGTAACCGGGAACATCAAATCCGCGATGATTCATGATGTTGTCGAAATAAACGCGGATTCCGAAACGGTGCGCCGTCGCCACGGCTTCGAGCAGTTCGGCTTTTGTCCCATACTTGGTCGCCACCGTGAACCGCTGGTCCTTGTCGCCCAAGTCAAACGGGTCGAACAGATCGTAACCCACTGAAAAAACACTGCCCGCCTTCGCCGGCTGCGGAAGGTAGATACTGGTGTAACCCGCCTCGGCGATCTCCGGCATTTTCTTCGTCACGTCGGCCCATTTGACCTGGAACAATTGAAGCATCGCCTCGCCACGAGCCGTGCAAACGGCGGCGATCAGACAAAAGCACAACGCCGCAAAACGCGCCAGTGAGGGGAGAACGCGCAGGACGGATTTCCAGCCGCCATCACTCGGCGGCTGCGGGCGGTGAGAAGTGGAACGGATGATCACGACGGAACGAAATGATTCAATGCGGGCGCATGTGTTTTTGTTTTGGACTTCCTGCCAAGCTAAGTCAGTTGACCCTCATGTCAAACGCCGCTTAAATAATCAGCGGCCTTCGGAGACACGAAGCGCCCGCGACATTCGCGGCGACCGGTCAGTGATGCCCGGAGAGTGCCAGATTCGACGGGAGAAACCACCGCACGTTTGTGCGGTGGACAATTGCCGTGGTAACGCTAATTTCCACGCCAGCAACCAGCGCCCTAACGCATCAATCCAACATCGTCCCCGCGCAAACAAATGAAACCGAACCTTTCAATCACACGCAACGCCCCCGCCATCCTCCTGCTCCTGACGCTGGCGCTGCCGGGAACGATGTCCGGCCAACCCGACGCTTCACGCGCCGCAGCGCGTCCGGCACCCGGCTGGGTCCGAGACGGCGTCATTTATGAAATCTTCCCGCGCCAGTTCTCTCCGGAAGGCAACTTCAACGGCATCACCGCCAAACTCGACGAACTCAAGGACCTGGGCGTGAATGTC
>DAOLDN010000496.1:0-3024 GCA_035327385.1 Verrucomicrobiota bacterium
TAGGCGATTTTTTCAGAGAACTGCCTGAAATATTCCGGATGCTCGCCCTCGCGCTCCCAGCCATCGCCGTTGTCGGTGTTATGCGCGGCGATCACCATCATGCGACCCTTGTCGTCGAAGATGGCGCGATGATGAACTTCGCCGGAGTCCCGCCGTTCCGAGGTGTCCCCGCCGCTGCGCGCCCAGTGGCTGATGCCCGGCACCTGCGCTTTGGAAGTGATCTCGAAAACACAGTGGTAAATCGGATGATCCAACGGCAACTCCACGAAATTCCTCTCGGGGAAAACTTTCTTCAGTTCCTGTTCCATGCCGGCCCATTCGCGTTCGCCCCAAAAATCGTCCAGCATCAGAAAGCCTCCATTGAGAAGATATTTTCTGAGCGCGACCACTTCGTCATCCTGTAGAAACAAACTGCCGGGCTCGACCATGTAAATGAACGGATACTCGCACAAATCAGGGTCCGTCAGTCGCAGATAACGGCCATTCGGATCAACCTTGATGGAAGTCATCTGTTGCAGGCGGAAGGAGAAATTCAGGTCGCTGTCAGGCGTGTCCGTTGACCATGACCCGCCTGAATTGTAGGGCGAACGGTCGCGCCGGATACGGACAAACGTGAACACATCCTTCTCGAAGCCCGGCGCGTTGGTCCAGTCCGGTGTTCCGGTGCTGTGAGAGGGAACTTCCCTCGCCGTCCGTGCATCGTTGCTGATCCAGCCTCCCTCGCCGTATTCGCCGCCACCGAAACCTCTCCGACTCCGACGTTGTTGGGCGAAAATAACGCTCAACGCCATCAAGAATATCAAAAGCACGAATACGGTTTTTTTCATTTGCCTGTTCATGGAGCAGACGCTGCCGGGCCGGAATTTGTTAAAGAATTTACCGAGACAATCTCCAGCAACAACCGCTGCGCGTCACGGAACCGTGGCGCGTCTTCCAGAGACTGCAACACGTGGCGTCTGGCTTCCTGCGCGGAATCTCCACGGGCGTGGAGCAGATGCGCGAGTTGATAATGAGCGTCGGCCAGATCGGGCGGGTCCAGCATCAGTAATTTTCGATACGCAGTGATCGCTTGATCTGCATTTCCGGTCGCCATACCCGCCCTCGCCAGTGCGCGGTACGGCGGCGAAATCAGCGGATTGACCGCCAGCAGACGACCAGCATAGTCCGTCACAGCAGGCCAGTCTGCGCGCGATTCGGACAATTCGATCAGCCGAAGGAACAATTCCACGAAATCAGATTCCTGCTCCGCAAGTTTCTGGAGCGTCGCCAGCTCGGCGTTGGTTTCATTGAGATTTCTCTGCGTCACCGCCAGAAGCCAGAGCGGATTGGCCGCCTTGCTTTCGCCGTGATACGATTCGGCGATCGATTCCAGCAGCGGCTTCGCGTCCGACCATCGTTTCGCTTCCATCAGTTCCGCGGCTTTTCGCATGCGGAGATAATAATTGTCCGGATGCGCCGCCTCCCAGATGGCATAGTCCACTTGAGGCTGGCGCGGCGGAGGCTTTTCCAGATCCGCGCCTGGCGCGAGTTGTTCGGCCTTCTCGCGCACAAAAACTGCGAACTGTTTTTCCAGCGCCGGCAGCGGCTCGGTGCGACTGGCGATGCTTGAGTTTATTTCCACTCCGTCACGCAAGTCGCGCATGATGTTCGTCAGCGCTTCAAATCCGTAGCGCTGCACGATGAATTCCACCGCCAGCGACGACTCGTAGTAAGCGAACTGCAAACGCATCGAATTGCTCGGCGAGAGGAATGCTCCGCTCAATTCGCCGATGGGTGTGGGACCTTCCTTGAGAACGATGTCGCGGAAGGCGAGGTTCATTTTATCGCCCCATGCCGGATTGGCCTGTCGCTCCTCGAAAACGGAAATGCCCTCGCTCAACCAGCGTGGCATGCGGTTCTTCGTGGCGGTGAGTGTGACGACGTGACAGAACTCATGCCAGAGCACGGCCTCCCAGTTGGCCGGATTCGGCAACTGCGACGCCGGACTGTTCGCCGTGATGACCGAACCGAAACACACGCCAAGGTAACCGGGATTTCCCGGCATCCCGAACGTCCGCACGGCAAAGTCCTTCTGCTCTGGAAAAATCTCCACGGAAGTGGGCTGCTCCAGTTCAACGCCGTACTTGCGACACAACGCTTCCCTGGCGCGCGACAACAGATCCAGCACGCGGTCGCCGTAAAGCCCGGCTTCATGCTTCGACATGTGGACAATGAAATGGGCGTTGGAAAGCGTCTGGTATTTTTCCATCTGTGCGCGGAGCGTCGTGAGATTGTAAGCCGTGACATCGTAGCCATCCTGCTTGTGAACAGCCTCCGCCAACGCCCAACCTTCCTCGGCTTCTCCAAGCCGCAACAGATCCTCGGCCAGTTGACGGCGGGCCGGAAGGTAGGCGGGCTCAAAAACCAATGCGCGCCGCTGTGCCGCCGCGCCTTCGGCGAACCGATACTTTTGTGACAGCTTCGTTCCGATGAGATGGTCCACGCGCGGATTCGTCTGGTAATACTTCAGCGCGTCTGAGCGATATTTTTGTTCCTGTGCGACGTCGTTGCGCAAGTGCGCCAGCACCGCGCGATACGCCAGGGCATCCGGCTGGTGCGGATTCACTTTCAAAGCCAGTGCCAGTCGCTTTTCCGCCTCCTCGTATTGCTCGGCGTCAATCAAATGGTCCGCAAGCAACAGCAGGCTCGGCACGTGTTGAGGATTGCTCTTCAGGGCGGTGTCGAGGTGCTTTCCCATTTCCCCGCGATTGCCGTCCTTGAAAGCCTCCGCAAGCCCGGCCTCCATGTCGGGATCGCCCGGGAACTTCTCCAGTCCCGCGCGGAAGGAATCGGCGGCCAGTTTGAAGTCGCGTTTGTCGAGCGCGAGTTGTCCGGTCGCGAGAAATGCCGAACGCGGCGGCGGGTCCAGTTTTTCGGCGCGCTGAAAACAATTGGCCAGCACCAATCGCGGCTCGCCTCCCAACGACAACCGTGCGCGGCCCAACGCCACCAGTTCGTCGCCGTTGGGAGAATAGGGCGGGCGTT
>DAOLDN010000497.1:0-3006 GCA_035327385.1 Verrucomicrobiota bacterium
CGGAGCGCCGGTCTCCGACCCGGCGTGATTCGTAGCGCCATTGGAACTCGCCGGGCCGGTGCTCGGCGCTCCATTGCCCAGCTTTTCCCACAGACCGTCAATCCAAGTTTTCGCCGGCACTTCGTAATCCACGTCGCACTCGCCGCGGGGAACGAGGCGTTTTGCCCCGAGCGATTCCAATCGTGAATCGAACTTCTTCGACGCGCCGCAGAACTCCGAATAATTTCTGTCGCCGAGTCCGAGCACTGCGAACTGAAGTGTTTCCAGACGCGGCGCGGTGTCCGCGTTGAGCCAGGACCAGAAATTCACGGCGTTGTCCGG
The DNA here is from genome assembly GCA_035327385.1 of Verrucomicrobiota bacterium. Classification (GTDB taxonomy): domain Bacteria; phylum Verrucomicrobiota; class Verrucomicrobiia; order Limisphaerales; family JADLHS01; genus DAOLDN01. The sequence continues at coordinate 322 of DAOLDN010000497.1, forward strand.
CGGATCACCTTCGCCCCATGTGCTGGAAATGATGATCGCTTTGCCGCTGGCCGAGAGTTTCGCCTGATCGCAATCGTTCAACGCGAGGACCGTGGGCGCGAATCCGCGTTGTTGAGATTCTTTTGCCACTCTTTTTGCCAGGCCTTCCGCTGTTCCGGTTTGCGAACCGAACAGCACGAGCAGAGGTTCAGCGGGTGCGGCGGGTGTGCCGTTGACTTGAGGCGCTGGCGACGGGCCTTGGGGGACATTTGAAAAGAGTCCTGCCAGAAAGCCGTTGAGCCACGCGCGTTGTTCGGGCGTGAAAGGCGCGGTTTCAGGTATGACTGGGATTGCCGGCATCATTGCAAATCAGCGTTGCGATAAAATCGAATAGCGCCCTTCCTTGCGGAAGGGCGCTGCGACGGGAGGAACCACGCCGCTATGCCACAGGCAGACATTTCTGAATGTCGTGGCATGAATCAGTAGTTGAACTCCACCTGCGCCCAGAATTTATGGGCGTCGTATGCGGTGGGTGCAGCCTTGCCGTCGAAGTAGGCGTACTTGACGAGCACGGTCCAGTTCTTGTTGAACGAATGGGAGGCGACGGCATCGAATTCCTGGCCGTAGTTGGCGTTGCCGTTGTCGGCGCAGAAGTAGTGGTAAACGAACTTGACGGGAATGTTTCCCGGCAGTTTCACGCCAGCGAACGCATAAAGATCCTGCAGGCCGTCTGCGGGGGTGTTGAGGAACGCGTCCGCCCAGCCGTTGAAGGCGTGCAATGTGGCGAGCGGTGTGGCGAAGCCTTTGGTGCCGTCGTCGCTGCCGAGCAGTTCGTAACCGCCGCCGAGGTTGAAGATGCCGTAGTCGGCGCCGGCTTCAAGGCAGACGTAGGACGCGCTGTAGTCAATCGGCTGGTCGGCGTAATCAGTCTGGTAAGCGTATTCGGCGCGGTAGTTGAGTTTGCCGCCCTTTTCCTTGTTCCAAACCCACGTGCCCGTGAGGCTGCCGCCGTAGCTGGCGCAAGAGTTGGCGTCGCCGGCGGAATTGTGAAGGTCGAGCAGATAGGAGTAGGCCGTCAGTTTGAACAGCGGGCTGATAATGTAGGAGGCGTTGAGGGCGTGCGAACAGCCGTCAAAGTCCTTGTTGGCGGCGGGCAGATCGTTCACGTCGCCGAAGACGCGTTTCACCCGTCCGATGTAACCATAGAATAAATTCAGGTCTTTGACGGGACTGGAGGTCAGGGTGAAGGCGTCAAAGGTCTGCATGTTTTGCCGCCAACCGACGTCGCCGATGAAACGATGGTTGTCGAGCGCGATGCGCTGGCGTCCGCCCTTGGTGGTGGTTTTCCAGTCGTCATAGTTGAAGGTGTGGCTCAGCCACGCCTGATTGACCTCGGTGGTGGGCGGGTCCGCGACGACGGGGCGGTTGCCTTCGTTGTTTGAACCGGCGGCGTTGTAATTGTTGTCGTTGGGGATGGCGGTGTTGTTTTCCAGTTCCAACATTCCTTGGAAACCGTAGAGCGGTGCGGTGGTGAAGCCGAGGCGCGTGCGGATGGTCAGCGCGTTGGAATCGTCGTCGAAGGTGGGGTCCTGATCCACGAATTCATAGCGGAGACGGGCATTGATGTTGACCTTGCCCTTGGTGAAGGCCTCGGTGAATTTTTGCGCGAACGTGGTGTTCGTACCGCCCGCTGCGGGCGCGGGCGTTGCGGCCTTCTCTTGTGCGAAGACCGTGGACACGGCGGCCAGCACGAGGGCGCCACCGGTGAGGATTTTGGATGTGTGATGAGGGATGTGATGTTTTTTCATGGGTCTAGTTTCGAACGAGGATGGGGGGGGAGTTTTTGATCTGGGTCAAACAGTCTGCAATTCTGATTTCTTCTCCGCCAGCTTTTGTGGCGGCTTGGACGTTGCGGGAGCGGCCGGCGGCGTGGGATTGTGTGCAGCGGCGGTTTTTTTGCGGTGCGCGTGAACTTCCAGGAATTCGATGAGGTGCTCGCGGCAACGGTAGTATTCCGAGTCTTCGAGCAGAGCGGCGCGATTGCGTGGGCGGGGGAACGTCACATTCAAAATGTCTCCGACCTCGGCGGCCGGGCCGTTGGTCATCATCACCACGCGGTCGGAAAGGAAGATGGCTTCGTCCACGTCGTGCGTGACCATCAACGCGGTGAGTTGGGTGCGGCCCCAGACTTCGAGAAGGACCTGCTGCAATTCCAGCCGTGTGAGGGCGTCGAGCATGCCGAAGGGTTCGTCGAGCAACAGCATTTTGGGTTTGAGCGCGAAGGCTCGTGCGATGCCGACACGCTGGCGCATGCCTTGGGAGAGTTCCCGGGGACGTTTGTGCATGGCTTCGCCGAGACCGACGACGGTGAGGTAGTATTCGACGATCTCGCGGCGTTCGGCCTTGCTGGCGGTGTAAAAGACCTGGTCCACGCCGAGCATGACGTTTTCAAAAGCCGTGAGCCACGGCAGGAGAGAGGGCGATTGGAACACGATGCCGCGGTCCGGGCCTGCGCCGTCAAGTTCCTTGCCGGCGAGGATGATGCCGCCGCCGCTGATGTCGTTGAGTCCGGCAAGCATCGAGAGCACGGTGGATTTGCCGCAGCCGGAATGGCCGATGAGCGTGACGAACTCGCCCTTCTTGATGCGAAGATCGAAGTCTTTGACGATGACTGCCGGGCCTTTGGGCGTTGGATAAATCTTCGTG
>DAOLDN010000498.1:0-3006 GCA_035327385.1 Verrucomicrobiota bacterium
GTCGTGAGCGGACTGCAATTCGCCGTGCAATTGTCCGACGGGAAACCGGAATGGTATCTGCCGCTCGCCCCGGTCGTTGCGCTCGCGTTGCTGTCGTTCGCGACCGTGCGATGGTTCGCAAGCAAACAGGATTCCGACTCTACAATCCGCGAGCCGCTGCTGGTGCTGGCGCGCGTGTATCGTTGCGTGGCGTTGGTGATGATCATCTGCTGGGTGTTCAAATACGTCGCCGAACGCGAGCAAATCTGGGTGTTCATGGCGCTGGGTCTGGCGGTGTTTCTGTTTGCAGGCTGGAGAAAAGATCGCGAGGCGCTTGTGTTCGGCGCTGCGTTCAGCGCACTTGCAGTGGCTTGCATCTGGGCGCGCTGCCTGTGGCCGGAATTGATCTACTGGCCGAACGCCGTCGCCATTCTTGCGCTGCCGACGCAGCAACAGATCGCGCGACGTTTGCCGGAACGTTTTGCAGTCCCATCCGGCGCGCAATCGGCGGTGATTGTCATCGGAGGACTGACCTTGTGGCTGTTTGTTTCGCGCTGGGTGATGCGCGACGCCAGCGGGTTTTATCTCACCGCAAGCTGGTCCGGGCTGGCATTGTTGTTGTTCGCGTGCGGCATGGCGTTGCGCGAGCGGATGTATCGCTGGCTGGGTCTGGGGATTCTCGCCGCCGCGCTGGGACGGGTGATCATTTTCGACGTTTGGAAACTGGAGACGCTATATCGCATCCTCAGTTTTATGGCGCTTGGCGTGGTTCTGCTGGTGCTGGGATTCCTTTACAACAAATTCCAAGAAGCTATCCGCAAATGGCTGTGAGCAGACATCTCAGATCAATCCTTGTCCAGGTCGTCGGTGGTGATGTCTTCGATGCCGTGAAGTTTTTCGGTGTCGGCCTTGTGGGTCAGAACACGATACAGGCACCAGACGAAGAGTAATGTCACAGTGCCCACGGAGCTAAACATGATGATCCAGCCTGCGGTGGTCATGGTTTTTCCTCCGGATTTGATTTCTGCGCGTCCCAGCGTTTGCCGCCCAGCGCCGCGAGGACACAGAAGAAAAACACGGTGATGATCAGGAACACCACTGTCACTCGCGCCACGACGTTGGCGTCCTTGCCGACGAGGTCACGCACGTATTCGGTGGGATTGAATTCGCCGGTGTTGTAGTCCCAGCCGAAGACTTTGAAGAGGATGAACATCGCGAAGATGATCAGCAGATACGCCGGGCAGACCCATTTCATGATGAACTTGAAGATGCCGGGAATCCGCAGTTCCGCTCCGCGATGCGCCTCTTGAAAGCCGCGTTCGATGCCCATTCCCCAGCCGAAGTAGATGATGATGATGGTGGCCATCATGAAGATGAACACCGTGCCGACCCAGAAATCCAACGTGTCCAGCGCCTTCAAATCCTTGCTGAAATAGACAACGAACGTGCAGCCGATGGCGGTGATGAGGCCCAGGAGCGTGACGGATTGCTTGCGGTTCAGACCCAGCGCTTCTTCGAGAAACGCGATTCCGGGCTGGATCATGGACAGTGAACTGGTGATGGCCGCAAGGAACAGGAGGAAGAAGAACAGGAAACCGAACAATGCCGCCGCTGGCATGTGAGACAGGACCAGCGGCAGCACCTTGAAACCGAGGCCGAACGTTCCCTGTCCCACGACGCCCGCTGCGCCCAGAAACATGTAAGCCGCTGGCACGGTGATGAGGCCGCCGAGCGCCACCTCGCAAAATTCATTCGCCGAACTGGCGCTGAGTCCGCTCAACACGACGTCGTTCTTTTCCTTGAGATAACTCGCGTAGGTGATGATGACTCCGAAACCCACAGACAGTGAAAAGAAAATCTGTCCTGCCGCCGCCAGCCAGAGCTGGGGATTCTTGAGTTGCGTCTGCCAGTCGCCGGGATTCCACATGAAGCCGAGTCCGTTGACCACGTTCTGATCGGGCAGCTCGGGATTGGGCGTGCCGAGCGTGAGCACGCGCACAAGGATGACAATGGCGATGACGACCAGCGCGGGCATGGCGTATTTGCAGAAAAACTCAATGCCTTTGACCAGACCGCGGTAGATGAGGAAGAAATTCAGAGCAAACACCAGCACGAGGAAGAACACGGCCTGATTGTGCCCGGACGAAAACGCAAGGCCGTCGCTTGTGGCGCCGACGAAAATTGCCCAGAAATTCCCGTAAGCCGCGACGTCGTTGCCGAGGTTCAGTTTTCCTGTGAGGAAGAACGTGGCGTAACCGAGACACCACGCCTCGATATAGACGTAATACATGTAGATGACGACCGGGATGATGACGCCGAGAACGCCGATGTATTTTCCCCAGCGATTGCGGATGAGGGCGTGAAAGATGCCGGGGCTTGAGCGAAAACCCTTTTGTCCCGCGTAACGGCCCAGGGTCCATTCAGCCCAGCAGATGGGGATTCCGAGGATGAGCAGCGAGATGAAATAGGCGATCATGAACGCGCCGCTCCCGTACTGCGTTGCCTGGCCGGGGAAACGGAGAAAATTGCCGAGGCCGACCGCGCTGCCCGCGACGGCGAGGATGACACCCAACCTTGAACTCCACGCTTCTTTCGTGTTGGTGACGCTCACGCGGGAGACTTCTACTGACGCCGCGCCTCAATCGCCAGACAAATCTTGCGGCGCGGAGGTTTTGCCCCGGGCCTTCAACCGCGCCTGATGCTCAATGCCTGCTCAAATTCCACGGAAAAGGCCGCCATGGTCTCAGAAATCTTTTTAGGACGATCATTGAGCGCCTCAAGCATCCGTTCTGCAGTCTGAGGTTTGTGGCGCATCAACTCGGTCGCGGCCATCATCAACGACAGGTGGTTGTTGATGTCGTGGCGCATGTGCGAGAGCTTTTGATTCAATTCTTTGATCTGCTCAACGGTGAGGGTCACCGGATTTTCGGGCAACGTCATTGCCACACGTTCTAAAAAACCCTTTCCCGAAGCAAGCCGCTTTCGTCCGGGCAAAGGATCAGGATTGCGGATGACGGCGCGTTGTCA
>DAOLDN010000499.1:0-2995 GCA_035327385.1 Verrucomicrobiota bacterium
CGTGAAGGGGGATGAGCAATGAACATTGATCCCTGGATTCTCGCGTTTAGCGCCATCACGGTCGTGGTCACCATCTGGATGGGTTTCTGGGCCGCGCGGAAATCAAAAACAGCGAGCGACTTTTTTGTGGCCGGACGCAGTGTGAGTGTGGGCTGGAATGCCAGCGCCATCTCGGGCGAATACCTCAGTGCCGCCAGTTTCATGGGCGTGGCAGGAATGGTCATGGCCGTGGGCTATGACGCGCTGTGGTATCCGGTCTGTTACGCGTGCGGTTACCTGTTTCTGCTGCTGTTCATCGCGGGACCTCTGCGACGGTTTGGTGCTTATACAGTCCCAGACCTGGCGGAAGGACGGTTTGACTCGCCGTTGTTCCGGAAAATTGCAGTCGTGTTCGTGCTGTTCATCGGATTTTTTTACACGATGCCGCAGATGAAAGGCGCGGGGACGACGCTGGCTTACATTTTCCCCGGTCTGCCGTATTGGGCAGGCGTGGTGTTGGTGGGCGCGGTCATCACGCTCAACGTCGCGCTCGGCGGCATGAAAGGCATCACGCTGGTGCAGGCGTTTCAATACTGGGCCAAGATGTTCGCCATCTCTGTGCCTATTTTTGTACTGATGGCGGTGTACGGGGATTATGGGAAACAACTCCAAGCCAACAGCAGGATTGCGGGTCCGATTGGGATAGTGACCTCTGGGGACGTTTCCAAAACAGCCGAAACTGCCGCTGGCATAGGACGTCAGGAGTTGCCCGAAAAGGCACCTGCCGATTCCACCTGGCTTTCCCCTTTCGGCCCGCTCACGACCAAAGCCGCCAAGGCGGCCGGACTGTCTGCTGAAGAATCGAAGCCTTACTCGCTGCTCTATACGTATTCGCTCATCATCGCATTGGTCTGTGGCACGGCGGGATTGCCGCATATTCTCGTGCGATTCTACACCAATCCAGATGGCGTCGCCGCCAAGCGCACCACCATGTGGGTGATGATTCTTATCGGTGTCTTTTACGTGTTCCCACCCGTGTTCGGTGTGATGGGGCGAAACCTGTTGCCCGAACTTTACGCCGCCACCGGCGCAAAAGGCACCGACAAGATCGTTCTCGAACTGCCGCTGTTGTTGAACGCCAAATATCCACCGCTTGGCTCGATCCTTTCAGGCATCACGTGCGCCGGGGCGTTTGCGGCGTTCATGAGCACGTTCAGCGGGTTGCTCGTCAGCATGACGGGCGCGATGGCCCACGATGTTTATGGCCGCATGCTGAATCCAAAAGCGACTGCGGAACAGCGGTTGCGCGCGTTCAAGATTGCGGCGGTGGCCGTGGGCGGAGTGGCGATTCTGCTCGGAACACTGGTCGAGCCGCTGCAAATCAACTTCATGGTCGGTCAGGCATTTGCCATCGCTGCGGCGAGTTACTTTCCATTGCTGTTCATGTGCGCCTGGTGGCGCAACCTGACGATGAAGGGTGCTGCCGCCGGGATGTTGACGGGTGGACTGGCGGCCGTGTTCGCAATTTCGCTCACCAGTTTCAGCGACCTTGCCAAAGCCACGGACAAGACCGCCGAGATATTTGCTGTGTTCAAGCCTATGAACGAATTCTGGGCTGCGCATCCATTGTTGCGCATCCTGTGCGAGCAACCGGCCATCTGGGCCGTGCCGCTGGCGATCACGTTGATGGTCGTCATCAGCAAATTGACGCGCAAGGATGTGCCCCCGGACATCCGCATGAAAATGCTTGTGTTGCACGCGCCGGAGAAACTGGGCTTGAAACAGGAATACATCCAGGAACATCAGCACGGGCATTAAGCTCCAAACGCCACATCCGCGGTCTCCAGGGAAACTTCAAGCTCCAAGCGTCAATGCATCGCAACTGTGTTTGGAGCTTTTCAATTGGAAGTTCTCTGGAACTTGGCGCTCGGAATTTGGAGCTTTAATTCCGCGCAGACAATTGACAGCTTTCCGGCACACAAATGAAAACACTATGCACGTTCATCCTCATCGCAACTGCCGTTGCGGCATTGTCATCCGCCTCTTTCGCGCAAACAAATGCCGCTGTCGGCGTCACAAACGCCCCCGCAGTGGTCGAGCCTCGCGCCAATCCCGCCATCATTCCGGTCCAGCGCGACGAGCGGGCCATGAGGCGCACGCAACAGGTGTTGGACCGCGCCCGGGAAAATCCAGGCGAATGTGACATCGCCTTCATCGGCGACTCCATCACGCATCAATGGGAAACCGCCGGCAAGGAAGTCTGGGCAAAATACTACGGCGGGCGCAAGTGCCTGAACTTTGGCGTCGGTGGCGACCGCACCGAGCACGTTCTCTGGCGATTTGAACAGGGCCAGCTCAATGGCATCAAACCCAGGGTCGCCGTGCTGATGATCGGTACCAACAACTCGAACAAGAACAAGGACGGCACGGAACAATATGCCGATGCCGAAATTCTCGAGGGCGTCCTGGCTGTCATCAAACAAATCCGCGAACGGCTGCCGGACACAAAATTGATCGTGCTTGGGATTTTTCCGCGTGGACAGACATTCAGCACGCAGCGGGGAAAAATTCTCCAGGTCAACCAGGCGCTGGCGAAAGTCGCGGACGACAAAACCATTTTCTATATTGATTTCGGCTCGCAACTCGTCGAATCGGACGGTTCAATTTCCAGGGCGATCATGCCGGACTATTTGCACTTGTCCGGGCGCGGTTATGAGATTTGGGCAGAGGCCGTCGAGCCGAAGCTCAAGGAATTGATCGGTGGAAAATAGACCTTACCGATTGTGGCAATGGACGATAACTGCGGGGGGCCGGCGACCGGATCAGGTTTTTCCGCGTGCGGCTGACAGTCAGGGATTCTTGGGCAAAGCGGCGGATGCGTCAGCTTGCTGCTTTTTATCCTCCCATTCACGCGTCGCTTTGGCGACGTCATGGCCGCGGGCGGTGAGATAGGCGTTAATCTTGTCCTTGTACTTTTGGAAGATGGCGGATTTTTCGTCCGAACTGCCGCCGTCCA
>DAOLDN010000500.1:0-1642 GCA_035327385.1 Verrucomicrobiota bacterium
ACGGGCCGGTTTCGCCCATCATCCAGAAGTTGTCCTTCTTGTTGCCGTTGACGATGTGAACGGCGGGGTCGAGTCCGACGCTGCGGAATTTCTCAGCCCAGAAGTTCCATGCTTCCTGATCGAATTCGCTGGGATCGTTCTTGGATTTGTCAGGATTGTAAACGGTGGCGTAGAGGCGTTGCGGCGGAAATTTCCAGATGCCGACGACGAGTTCCCACGCCCATTCGATGGCTTCCTGCTTGAAGTAATCACCGAAGGACCAGTTGCCGAGCATCTCGAAAAACGTGTGGTGATAGGTGTCGAGGCCGACGTCGTCGAGGTCGTTGTGTTTGCCTCCGGCGCGGATGCATTTCTGGGTGTCTGCGGCGCGACCGGGAGTGTAGGGACATTTGGTCTGGCCGAGGAAGATGGGCACGAACTGGTTCATGCCGGCGTTCGTGAACAGCAGGTTCGGCGAATCCGGCATCAGCGACGACGACGGGACGATGGTGTGCTGCTTCGACTTGAAGAAGTCGAGGAACGACTGGCGTATCTGTGAACTGGTCATCATGGGCAAATCAAAGTTACAGGTTGCAGATTGAAGGTTGAAAGTTTTGATGCGCGTGAGTCGCAGTGGACCTGCAACCTGCAACTTTCAATCTGCAACCGCTTCAAAATCAGGGCGGAGAGATTAGCGGACTCCAGAGCGGCTAGGCGAGATGGAAATTGTCGCACCTGGGCGGCGGGCAACGCGCGTTGTCGAAAGCCCCAGATAATGGTGCAATCCATGGCTTTTGCTGACTTGAGGAAGGCAATAAACGTTGACCCCGATTCGTCAGCCGGGTTGTCAACAATCCGAGCGGCCAATTTTTTTACATCTGGAATTCGAGGAAAGGGTTGTGCGATCGGTTTGCCTGCTTTCAAGACAAGCATTGTCTCGCACAGTCCAGCCCAAATTCACGGGTCGTCTGCGGCCGGAAAGCAAAGGAAATTTTTCCCGGATTAATTTGGGCGTCCTGCCGGGTGTCGTGGTTTTCTGAATGGGGGATTTTATCGTGAACGAAAACCTTCGTTCCGGATGACGGAACAATGACGGGATCGGGCGGGCCGGTGCTTGGAGGATATTGGCAGACCTTGTGCGTTAGGGAGCTACCGTCATGCAAAATCAAAAAGGAGTTATACGGAGGGAAGGGTTAATCTTCAACTTTCGCGCAGTATTTGGGGCGCTTTTGTGTCTCGTGTTGATGCACGCAGCAGCCTTCACGACGAACGCTGTCACGCTTGCCTGGGAACCCAGCCCGGATTCGAGCGTCACGGGTTACAAGATTTACTACGGTGCCGCCAGTGGTGTTTACACCAATTCTGTGGACGTGGGCGGCTCGACATCGGGCGAAGTGAACGGACTGGTGGCTGGGGTGACGTATTATTTTGTCGTCACTGCCTACACCGTCGCTGGCGTGGAGAGCCTGCCGTCGAACGAGGTCTCCTACACAGTCCCTGTCATTCTGGTAAATCAACCGCCAACACTTAACTCTTTGAGCAACGTGACCCTCAACGAGGACGCGGGCCAGCAGACGGTGAACCTCTCGGGAATCACTGCGGGGGCGACCAATGAAAGCCAGACCTTGACGGTCACGGCCACGTCCAGCAACACGGGATTGAT
>DAOLDN010000500.1:1742-2992 GCA_035327385.1 Verrucomicrobiota bacterium
GCAACACGGGATTGATCCCGAACCCGACGGTGACCTACACCAGCCCGAACACGACGGGCACGCTGACGTTCACGCCCGTGACCAATGCCAACGGTTCGGCGACAATCACGGTGACCGTCAGCGACGGCCAGTCTCAGAACGGCACTTTCTCGCGGAGTTTCAACATCACGGTCAACTCCGTGAACAATCCTCCCGTGTTCAATCCCTTGAACAACCTCACCATCAACGAGGATGCCGCGCAACAGACGGTGAATCTTTCCGGCATCAATTCGGGCGCGGCCAATGAGAGCCAGACCTTGAGTTTCACGGCCACGTCCAGCAACACGGGATTGATCCCGAACCCGACCGTGACCTACACCAGCCCGAACACGACCGGAACACTGAGGTTCACGCCCGTGGCCGACGCCAACGGTACGGCGATCATCACGGTGACTTTGAGCGACGGCGTGGACGAATTTGCACGCACCTTCACGGTGACGGTCAATGCGATCAACGACGCACCCACGCTCAACGCGTTGAGCAACCTGGCAATCAACGAGGATGCCGGTCAGCAGACGGTGAATCTTTCCGGCATCAATTCCGGTGCGACCAACGAGAACCAGACGTTGTCCGTCACGGCCACTTCCAGCAACACGGGGTTGATTCCGAATCCCACAGTCATTTATACCAGTCCGAATACAACTGGCTCGCTGAGTTTCACGCCTGTTTCGGGCACCCGCGGTTCGGCCATAATCACCGTTACGGTCAGCGACGGGCAGTCGCAAAACAGCACGACCAGTCGCACGTTCACCGTCTCGGTCAACGGCGCTCCCACCATCACGAAGCTGGATGATGTGACGATTTACGCGAACACGAACACCGGTCCGATTGCGTTCGAAGTGGGCGACTCTGAAACACCTGCCGCAAACTTGATTGTCTGGGCGACGTCGTCCAATCCGTCGCTTGTGTCTGAGACGGGGATTATCCTGGGCGGCGGCAGTTCAAATCGCACGGTGACGTTGACTCCCGTTGTTGAACAGACCGGGGAGGCGACCGTGACGCTCACGGTCAGCGATGGGAGTGTCAGTTCCGAAACCAGTTTTCAATTGACCGTGCTGCCGCCCGTTCCCGCGCCGCCATCGAATCTGGTGGTGGTCATTACAAACGGACTTGGCTCTGTTACCTCCAGTGCCGGATTGCAGGCGATGGTGGCAGACAAGACCTATACGTTGACGGCCGTTCCCGTGAAGGGCCAGTTGTTCGTGGGTTGG
>DAOLDN010000501.1:0-2987 GCA_035327385.1 Verrucomicrobiota bacterium
CGAGAATCATCCAACCGTTCTGTTCCTGCCACGCTTCGAGATTTCCGCCGTAGATGAAGATGTAATCCGCACCCACGGAACGGGCCACGTTGCAGACGGACCTGACCTTGGCCGGGAAATCCTCGACGGGTTGTTTGTTATCGCGGTTCGAGTAATGAGGGATGGTCTCGGTCGGCAGTGGCAAGCCGACAACTGAAGAGACAAGCGCCGGGTTGCCGCGCAGTTTGTCGAGCATTTCGCCCGCTGGCGAAGGTTCGCCGGCTTGCGCCACGGCGAGGTTGATGGGTGTGGAGACTTTGCGTGTTACGTCGTTGGTCTGGCTGTGGAGTCCAAGGATATAGTTGGCGTAGCTGGCGGACGATTTTTGGCGGGTCGAGCCATACATTCCGCCGCATCCCGTGAGCAGGCACGCTACGGCGAGCAGCGCGGTGGTTTTGAGGATTGTTTTCATACGCTTCAATGGTTGTCGTTCATTCACTGGCGGACTCTATCGCCGCTTGCCCGAGAAGCGTTAATTGATAAAACTGGCCGGGCATCGGTTGAATCAATGAACATCCACCACCTCGAACTGTTCTATTACGTGGCGCGGCATGGCGGCATCATGCAGGCGGTGCGCAACATTCCCTACGGCATCCAGCAACCGGCCGTCAGCGCGCAGGTGGCGCAATTGGAGGAATCGCTCGGCGTCACGTTGTTTCAACGCAGGCCGTTTGCGCTGACGCCTGCGGGCGAGGAGCTTTACACGTTCATCAAACCGTTTTTCGACAATGTGGAACCGATGGCCGAAAAACTGCGCGGCGGTATTTCGCAACACATCCGCATTGCGGCGTCGGAGACCATGTTGCGCGAGCATCTGCCGCCGATGTTGCGGGAGTTGCGCAAGCAGTTCGCGAAACTCAAGGTCACGTTGCGCGAGGAGTATTATCCGCGCGTTCTCAATCTGCTGGAGCATCAGGACATTGACATCTCGCTGGGCCTGATGACCGAGAAAGTCCCGCAGGGAATCAACGCGATGCCGTTGTTCAAGATGCCGATCGTCCTGCTCGTGCCCAAGGACAGCAAGCTGAAGTCTGCCGCCGAACTTTGGAAGCGTGACCGCATCGCCGAGCCGCTCATCAGCGTGCCGCGTAATGAACTCATCACGCGCACGTTCCAATCCGGCCTCGCGAAGCTGAAGGTGGATTGGTTCAGCGGCATCGAAGTCAGCAGCGTGGAGATGGTGCAGACCTACGTGGCGGAAGGTTACGGCATCGGTGTCACTGTGTCCGTGCCCAAGGCGAAGCTTCATCCGCAGGTGAAGACATTGCCGCTGGAAGGATTCGAGACGGTCACGTTCGGTGTGCTCTGGCAGGGCGGTCGCAATCCGGTATTGGAGGCTCTGCTGAAAATCTCGCAACTCGCCGCGCGCACGATCATGCAGGGTGAGGACCAGCGGTTGATGCTCATCAAGTGAGGTGTGATTCAACGTTGTAACGATTCAGTCGGGATTGTTAAGTTGTGAGCATGATTTCGCGGGCAAAATCCGAGGCGCTGTTTGCTGAGGCGCTCAATTACATTCCGGGCGGCGTCAATTCGCCGGTGCGAGCGTTTCGCGCTGTGGGAGGCAGACCGTTTTTCGTCAACAAAGCCGCCGGTTGCCGCGTGTGGGACGTGGATGGCAATGAATACATTGATTACGTCGGCACGTGGGGGCCGGCCATCCTCGGACACGCGCATCCGAAAATCATTTCCGCCGTCAAAGCCGCCGCCGATCACGGCACGAGCTTCGGCATTCCAAATCCAGCGGAAGTCACGATGGCGAAATTGATCTGCTCGCTGGTGCCCAGCGTTCAAAAGGTGCGCATGACCAATTCCGGCACGGAAGCCTGCATGAGCGCCATCCGGCTGGCGCGCGGGTTCACCAAACGCGACAAGATCATCAAGTTCGACGGCTGTTATCACGGCCACGGCGATTCGCTGCTCGTCAAGGCTGGCAGCGGCGCACTGACGTTTGGCAATCCGGACAGCGCGGGCGTTCCGGCGGATTTTGCGAAGCACACCATCGTGTTGCCTTACAACGAAACAGAGCCGCTCAAGGCAGCGTTCGCCGCGAACAAAAATGAGATCGCCTGCATCATCGTCGAACCAGTGGCAGGCAACGCCGGATTGTTCGTTCCCAAACCCGGCTGGTTGGAATTCCTGCGCGAGATCACGAAAGCCAATGGCGCGTTGCTCATCTTCGATGAAGTGATGACGGGCTTTCGTCTTGCGCCAGGCGGAGCGCAGGAACGATTTGGTATCACGCCGGACATTTCCACGTTTGGCAAAATCATTGGTGGGGGTCTGCCAGTGGGTGCGTTTGGCGGACGCGCGGACATCATGGATTATCTCGCGCCGCTGGGGCCGGTGTATCAGGCAGGAACTTTGAGCGGCAATCCGCTGGCGATGGCTGCGGGCATTGCGAACATGGAGGAGTTGTGCGGTTCAACCCTCACCCCGGCCCTCTCCCATCCGATGGGAGAGGGAGAACCTGTTTCCGCGGCTGGACAATGCGAACGACATTCGAGTGACCCACGCGCCTTGGCTGCTGTTCCCTCTCCTGGGGGAGAGGGTCAGGGTGAGGGCGGACGTAATTACAAACGTCTCGAAGAACTCGGCGCGCAACTGGAAGCCGGAATGCGCGACGCGGCCAGGTCAGCCAACATTCCGGTCACCTTCAATCGCTGCGGCTCGATGTTCTGCGGTTATTTCACCAGTGAACCGGTCTGGAATCTGGCCGATGCAATGAAATCCGATCGCGAGCGTTTCAAGAAATTCTTCCACGCGATGCTCGATACCGGCGTTTATCTTGCGCCATCGCAATTTGAAGCCGGATTCATCTCCACGGCGCACAGCGAAGCGGACATTGAGAAGTCCGTCAGCGCGGCGGCAAAAGCAATCAGGGAGCTTTGATCCCGAATTCCGAAGCGGGCTGGCGTGTGGGCCAAGTCAAGTCGTAGCGCAGACTG
>DAOLDN010000502.1:0-2979 GCA_035327385.1 Verrucomicrobiota bacterium
GTGAGACGCAACGTGATGTCCATCCCGAGTTCGATCCCCAACGCCATCAAGCCCGAGCGCAGCGATGCCTCGTCGCATTTGCCCGCCTGCCATGAGGCTTGAAGCGTCATTCCGAACTGTCCCCGTGTGACTTTTTCCTCCAACGCCTCGATGTTGGCGTGTCGCTCGAACAAAAACCCCGTGACCCGCGCAATGACTCCGCTGCGGTCGCGACCGATGACCGTGATGGTGGCAAAACGATGCATGCGGGAGCTTTTAATTCTTTGACCCGGAACGCAACTTTTTTTACGGTCGGTTGTTACAATTTCAGTCAATTGACAGAAAAACGATGGCAGTCAGTTCAGTAACCCAATTGCTCGCCAATGTGGCGGGGACAACCCCCGCCGCGGGGGGCGGATTGCGCAAGGCGTGGCAGGTCGCCGTGGAAAGCGGCTCTCAGGAACCCTTCCTGGCCTTTGTCTGCCGTGAACGCGGCGTGGCCGAGGACGTGTTCCTCCAACGCCTGGCGTCCGCCTTGAGCTGGCCGTTCGTGGACCTCGGCAAAACCGCCATCGAACAGGAGGCACGCAACAAAATTTCCACCAAGGTCGCCTTCCAATACAACGTCCTGCCCACACTGCTCAAGGACGGTGAAGTCCAGGTGGCCGTCAGCAATCCTTTTGACACCGCGATGCTCAACGCCGTGCGGTTCGACGCCCGGGGGCCGGTGCAGTTCGCGCTCGCGCCGCGTACTGAGATCGAAAAAGCCCTCAAGAAATACTATGGCGTCGGCGCCGAGACCCTCGACGAAATGGACGAGGAAATGCCGCTCGACCTCGAACTGCCCACCGACAAGGAAATCACCGAGGGCGACCAGGAAGCCAGTGTCATCAAATTCGTCAACCAGGTCATCTGGGAAGCCTACAAGGACCGCGCCACGGACATTCACCTCGAACCGCAGGAGGACGAACTGCGAATCCGCTACCGTATTGACGGCATCCTGCATCAGACGCCGATGCCTCCGCAGTTGAAACGCTTTCAAGCCTCCATCATTTCCCGCATCAAGGTCATGAGCGGAATGAACATCGCCGAGAAACGACTGCCGCAGGACGGACGCATCAACGTGCGCATCAAGGGCGAGGAAATTGACATCCGCGTCTCCACCGTGCCGACGGTTTATGGCGAGAGCGTCTCGTTGCGCCTGCTGTCGCGCGGAAAGATTTTCCTCAGTCTCGACAAGCTCGGCTTCGCGCCGCAGGACGAGGCCGCCATCCGCGAGATCATCGTCAAGCCGCACGGCATTCTGCTGGTGACCGGGCCGACCGGCTCCGGCAAATCCACGTCGCTCTACGCAATGCTTTCAACGATCAACTCGATCCAGAAACGCATCATCACAGTGGAAGAGCCTGTGGAATATGAGTTGAAGGGAATCAACCAAATCGCCGTCCGGCCGGAGATCGGGCTGACGTTCGCGATGGGTTTGCGCCACATTCTGCGCCAGGATCCGAACGTGATCATGGTTGGTGAAATCCGCGATCTGGAGACGGCGGAGATCGCCATTCGCGCCGCGCTGACGGGTCACCTTGTGTTCTCCACGCTTCATACCAACGACGCTCCGAGCGCGTTCACGCGATTGATTGACATGGGCATCGAGCCGTTCCTCGTGGCGTCGTCTGTCGAAGGCATCATGGCGCAACGGCTGGTTCGCACGATTTGTCCCGTGTGCAAAACCGAGCAGAAGGTCGAGCGCAGTTATCTGCGAAAGATTGGATTTCCAGAAGAGCAGATGGATTCGACGAAATTCATGCACGGTGCGGGATGCGAGTCCTGCCGCCAACTGGGGTACCAGGGCCGGCTTGCCATCTACGAACTGCTCGTACTCAACGAGGCGTTGCGTCCGCTGGTGCTCTCACGGGCCGCGTCCTCGACCATCGCGCAGCGCGCGATCGAAGGCGGCATGCGCACGTTGCGCGACGACGGCTGGAACAAGGTGCGCAACGGCATCACGACCATTGAGGAAATCCTGCGCGTGACGCAGATCGAGGAACATCTGGACGCGCTCGGCAACAACGAAAAGACCGGCATCTGGACGAAGTCGCAGTTGACATGAATGTCCCGCCATCCATGACACGTCGTAAATCGCCCGCGGGGCGCCGCTTCCATTTCGATTCAAACGATCTCATTCTTTTCTGACATGGCAACGCGCTGGAATTCCTGCAACGTCCTTCGTCCCGGACCGGACACACGACTCGTGTGGCAGTTCGGGGTCAAGAAAGGCAACTTCGTTCTGGACAAGGAACACACCGTTCAGGCGGACAAACCGTTGCCCGTCGGAGTCGTCGGCAAACCGTTGAGCCACCTGTGGCAGCCCAAACTCAACGTCGCCTGGCTGCCGACCGACAGTGTTTTCATCCGCGTGGTGCATCTGCCCAAGGCGACTCCCGCCGAGACCGTCTCAATGGTCGAGTTGCAACTGGAAAAACTCTCGCCCATTCCAATCGGCCAGATGGTCTGGACGCTGCACCTGCTGCCGCAGGAGGCGGACGGACTGCAAACAGTGATCGTCGTCTTCGCCGAACGGAAGGCGGTCGAGGAATTTCTCGGCCGACTGGAGACGCAGGGATTTCTCGCGGACCGGCTGGAAATATCCGCTCTGGACCAGATAATCGCCACGCAACCGCCGGAAGACGGTGCCTGGATTTATCCCGGCGCATGGTCGGGTTCAAACACAGCGCTCGTCGCCTGGTGGTGTGGCGGCGCGTTGCGCAGCATCACGTTCATTTCATTGCCGGAAACCGGCGACCGCACGGAGGCCCTGCGGTCGCAACTGTCGCAAATGACCTGGGCCGGAGAAATGGAAGGCTGGCTGACGACGAAGCCTAAGTGGCATCTGGTGGCCGATGAAGCGGCGGTTGCGCCATGGGAATCTCCGCTGGAAAAGGGGTTTTTTGAACCGATCGCCCTCCACTCTCCCCAATCGCCCCCACAACCTGCGGGGTT
>DAOLDN010000503.1:0-2949 GCA_035327385.1 Verrucomicrobiota bacterium
TGCTGTTTCACAACGTCCTCGTTGAGGTTTTTCATCGGGCCTTCGGCCACAATGGAGCCGCGGTCCATGATGTAAAACTGGTCGCCGACATCGAGGCAGAAATCGAGGTATTGCTCCACGAGCAGGATGCCGATCTGGCCTTCCTGGCGCAGTTGCTTGATGGCGTCGCCGATCTCCTCGACGTATTTGCGACCGTCGCCCTTCAAACCTTCGTCGCGCAGTTTTTTGATGGTTTCGCCGATCTGGTCAATGATGTTGGGCTGGATGCCTTCGGTGGGTTCATCAAGCAGCAGAACCTTGGGATTGGTGAGCAGCGCGCGGCCAATCGCCAGTTGTTGTTGCTGTCCACCGCTCAACACACCGCCTTTGCGCGCCAGGAATTCCTTCAAGATGGGAAACAGCGTCAGCACGCGGTCCACCTCGCCGTTGAGCTTCTTGCCCTGGGCAATCGCGCCGATGTGCAAATTCTCCTTCACGGTCAGGTGCGGGAAAATGTCGCGACCCTGTGGAACGTAACCAATTCCGTGGCGCGCGCGGGCGTCCGGTTTCATTCCTGCGAGTTCCGCATCGTCCAGTTTCACCGAACCGGAATCAGTTTTCACGAGGCCGACAATGGACTTGAGCGTTGTCGTCTTGCCAACGCCGTTGCGACCCATGAGGCAAACGACCTGGCCGGGAGTGACGCTGAGGTTCACGCCGCGCAGGATGCGCGAGCCGTCGTAGGAGACTGAGATGTTGGAGAGGGTTAACATGAAACGAAGCTCCAAATTCCAAGCTCCAAGCTCCAGAGAAAATTCAAGCTCCAAGCTCCAATTGAAAATGCTGCGCGCCCCGACTTCGGTTTGAAGTTTGGTGCTTGGTGCTTCTCTGGAGCTTGGATGTTGGTGCTTGGTGCTTTCATCACGCTTTCTTTTTCCGGCCCAGATACACCTCGATCACGCGTTCGTTGTTCTGCACTTCGTCCACGTTGCCTTCGCAGAGCACCGTGCCTTGATGCAGCACGGTGACTTTGCGGGCGAGCTGGCGGACGAAGGTCATGTCGTGCTCGATGACGACGATGCTGTGTTTGCCTTCCAGGCTGTGCAACAGTTCGCCGGTCTTGTGCGTTTCCTCATCGGTCATGCCGGCGGCGGGTTCGTCAACGAGCAGGACCTTTGGATTTTGCGCGAGCAACATTCCGATTTCGAGCCACTGTTTCTGGCCGTGTGAGAGCAAGCCGGCCTTCCAGTCCACCTTGTCGGAGAGGCCGACGGTGTTGAGCACTTCGTGAATCCGGTCCTTTTGCGCCGGCGAAATGCGCGAGAACAACGTGCTCCAGACGGTGCGACTGCCTTCAAGCGAAAGCCAGATGTTCTCGAAGACGGTGTGGTCAATATAGACCGATGGCGTCTGGAATTTTCGCCCGATGCCGAGGCGGTTGATCTGATATTCGTTGAGGCGCGTGAGGTCGGTTTCGCGACCGAACTCGACCTTGCCGGTGTCCGGTCGCGTGCGGCCGGTAATGATGTCGAGCATGGTGCTTTTGCCCGCGCCGTTGGGTCCGATGATGACGCGCAATTCGCCGTCATCGAGGTAGAAGTTCAATTCCGAGATCGCCTTGAAGCCGTCGAACGTTTTGTTCACGCCTTCGAGAGTGAGGATGAAATCCTTCGAGTGCGCGAGGGAATGTCTGGCGTCGTGGGCGGTGGCGGTCATGGGCGGGAAACTCCGCTGGGTTTTCTTGGACTGCGGTGGCAAGCCAAGCGCGACACCGCTTTCGCACGCGCGAAGAGGCTGCTTGATTCGATTGTTCTCCGCCCGCTCAAAAGCGCCGTCGCCGCTGCGCTTTGCCGGCGCAGTCCAGGGCGCGGACGGCGCGCGACGATAACTTGAATAAACGAACGTGCCGTTGCGCGGGGAAAAGCGGCAGAGGGCCGCCGCAGTCCAAGACGCTTTGCGAGATTTGAAGGCTGATTCATTTTCCATCGCCTCCGTTGAGTGCGGCGGGCGTGGCGGAGTTTTCGTTGCGCCTGTCCCAGCGCCGTTTCATTTCCTTGAATTGCGACGGCAGGCCGATGATTCCCTTGGGCATGAAAACGGTGACGAAGATGAAAAGGCCGCCAAGGATGTAGGGCCATTGCTCGGCGAAGGCGTGCGTGGCGTAGCTCTTGAGGGAATTGATTCCCACCGCGCCGATGATTGGTCCGAGCATGCTGCCGCGTCCGCCGACGGCCACCCACACGACGGCTTCCAAGGATTTTTCCGGAGACATTTCGCTCGGATTGATGATGCCCACCTGCGGAACGAACAGCGCGCCGCCCAGGCCGGAAATGATGGCGGCGGTGACGAAGACGAACAACTTGAAGTTGGCGGTGGCGTAGCCGGAGAACAGCACGCGGTTTTCGGAATCGCGGATGGCGCGCTGGATGAGGCCGAACTTTGTCGAAGTCAGCCAGCGACAGAACAGATACGTGAGCAACAGCAGCAACGCGGAGCAGAAGTAGAGCGCGCGCTTGGTGGCGGGTGAATTGACGACGTAACCGGCAAACGCTTTGGGCACAATCTCGGCAGTGTAGGCCGCGTCGAGCAACTGGCGGTTGAATTGCAGCATGGGCGCGTCGCGAAGCGTTTCACCGGTGAGCGTGGCGACGTCCGGCGGCAACGTGACCGTCGCGAAACGGTTCGTCTCGAACAGCGGCTGCGTGGACATGATGAAGTTGATGTTGAACACGATGTTCGACTGCAAGGCGGGCGGAACAGCGCCGCCGGAATAAGCGGCCAGTTGCTCTTTCGCTCCGGCGCTGAACTGGCCGGCGAGGAATTTGGAGACTTCGTCCGGGGCATCGCGGAGTTTTGCGGCGAACGCGGGCGGGTCTTTGATTTCGGACGCGGTCAACACGGGCGTGCCGAGGATGTATTTGAAGTCCGTGAGTCCGTTGTTGCCGCCGAAGGTGAAGTCGTTGCGGAAAA
>DAOLDN010000504.1:0-2945 GCA_035327385.1 Verrucomicrobiota bacterium
AGCGCGTCGGCAGTTGTCGCGAACGCAGGGATCGGCGGCGGTTTGGCGACAGCCGATGGTTCAGCCGACACTGGCGCGACTGTTTCCTCAATCGTCTCCACCAACGGCGGCGGTGGAACGACTGTTTCAGGCTGCTCGGACGGCGGTGTGAACAGTGAGACGCTCTCAGCAGCCGTCGTCGGAGTCTCCGGCTGCGCGGACGGCGCGGCTTCGCGCCGCTGTTTCAATTGAAAAACCTCAAGCTCCAGTTGACCGATTCGGCGGGACAGTTCCTCGATGCGATTCCCGGCGCGGACGGCGCGCACAATCAGCCAGATGACCAGCCACAGCGGAACTCCCAGCAGCAGCAGGACGATGAAAAGCCATTCCATAGTTTTCAGGCCGGAGACACTGGCATCGCGCCTTGCGGTACTTGAACTGATTGCTTCCTCACGCCGCGACACTGCCACGGTCCGTGCGAAGGGGCCAATTGAAAAACTTTCGGCCTTCCAAAAGAATTACGATGCCGGTGCAGCCACGCCGGATTTGAACCCAAATACTTCCTTCACGGAATTCCACGCCGCGCGCAAGCCGATGTCGCGGACTCCGTCAAATTGGTAGATCTCCGCCACGTGTGTCTCGTGCCCCAGATAACGCGGCGGCAGCAACAGGAACGCGCGCACCTCGTCGCCGTCCACCTTCACCACCTCGGAATAAAACACGCCACGACCGGATTGGTAGCGTCCTTCGGGCAACGCGAGTGTCTGCTGCGGCAACACGAGCCACGGACGATATTTGAACGACAACCTGCCGTGTTCGTCGCGGAACAATTTGCCGTAGGTGCGCACCGGGACTTTGTTGATGGCGCGGGCCAGAAACAGCTTGTTCTCCACCTTGTCCGGCGTGAACCGTCTGCGGCGGCGCGTGAAGTAGTCCCAGACAAACACCGTTCCGAAATGCGACAACCGGAACGTCCAACCAGCGACAAGATAGGAAACGAGTATGATCACCAACGCCCACAGCGCGCCGAACCAGGGATTGATGGCGGAGGTCGCGGGAACGGAAGCCAGCAATGCTAGCCGCGCCGCCTTGAGCGCCGCATCCACGGTCGTGAACGGACTGAGAATGATCAACACCTGCACTGCCTGGCCCAGCAGAAACACGAAGAAGAAAATGACCAGAGCCACCGGCACGGTGATGAGATTGCCGAGCCACGAAAGATCAATGGCCGCCAACCCCATGGATTGAAGCAATGTTCCGTCCCCCGTGTCGAAGTTTCCGAAAACGGACGCTGCCAGCGGCACAAACGCGCCCGCGACCACCAGTCCGCTGACCTTGTTCTCGATGGCCTCGGCGATGTCGAACGGTTTCTTCAGAGCAGTCGGGGCGGCAGTCCCGAAAATGTCCTTTGCCGCCACGAACGCCACCAGCAAGAGGGCCGGAATCCAGAACCACGGTTGCGCATACCAAGAAAGCTTTGCCCGATGCTCGCTGGCGGGGTGAAAATACTTCCACGCGCCCACCGCGCCCACGCCCAGCAATGGGGAGATCGCCACGCCCGTGACCATGGACAACGTCTGCGCCAGCTCCACGCCGGGCGTCGCCTTGCCGGACTCGGAATCGGAGGACACCGCGCGCGCCTGAGCCGGAACGAGCAGAAGCGCGACACAGATCAAACAAGCGAGAATGACTGAAACACACTTTCTCATGGCCTCCCAAATTGGACTGAATCCGCCGGAAGTAAAGCCGGTTCAAACACGGAAGATGGACGCGATTCCAGGCTCATACATTCACGAGCGGATTCATGCGCAGGCAATTGACTAGAGCGTTGCCGCGTCGGAATGGAAGTGATGGAGAAAACTTCGCCTTGCGCTGAAGGGATTGGCGGACTTAACTATGCGTCGCCAGAAATAGCAAGGCGGCGGGGTAGCCAAGTGGTAAGGCACGGCTCTGCAAAAGCTGCATTCGTCGGTTCGATTCCGACCTCCGCCTCCATCTCCAAGCTTCGCTTGGATAAGGAGTTACGCATTTCACAACTCTCAAGTGCCAGCAAGAGTGCCAGCAGTTTTGTGACTGGGAACTACTCAATAACAACTCCGCGATCACCCCGGCACGACTCGCTGAAACGCAATTGGCTGTGCGTTTGGTGTCATTGAGACACCTGTCCTTCGTCTCCGGCTGACAGGCTCGAACAAAAAATTCGAGCCATGAAAAACCGCTTCCGTCTCTATCGCCGCAAAAAGGGCGGCATGTTCTACGCCCACGATTCCGAAACCGGCAAACAGGAAAGCCTCGGCACCAAGGACCGCGCCGAAGCGACCACCCTGCTCAACGCCCGCAACGAATCGTTCCGCGCGCCGCAACTCAATCTCCACATCGCCAAGGCCTATCTTGCCGGAACAGACTCCGGGGTTTCAACCCGGATCTGGCAGGATGCCTTCAACGCGGTGATCGAAAGCAAGGATGGCTCTACCAAGGACCGCTGGGTGCGAGCCGCCAAGGAATCGGCCTTCGACTTGATTCGCAGCCACGTCATCCTCGAAACGCAAGCCGAGCAATTGTTCGCCTGTCTGAAAGCCGGAACCGTCAGCACGAATGTCCACCTGCGGAAGTTGCACAATTTCTGTCTGGCGATGAACTGGCTGCCGTGGCCGATCATTCCCAAGCGCCTCTGGCCGGCGGTGAAGTTCCAGCCCAAACGTGCCATCACACTTGCGGAGCATCAAAGAATCATCGAGCGGGAGAAGAATCCCGAGCGCCAGAATTTCTACGAACTCTGCTGGCATCTCGGCGGTTCGCAGACCGACATCGCGAACCTCAACGCCGGAGACATTGATTGGCCGAATCGCACCATTGCCTACACCCGGCAAAAGACCGGCAGTCTGGCGATGATTCATTTTGGCGATGAACTTGAAGCCATTCTACGCCGTCTGCCCGTGGTTGGACCGTTGTTCCCGTATCTGCAT
>DAOLDN010000505.1:0-2943 GCA_035327385.1 Verrucomicrobiota bacterium
CACAAACACCTGGGCGTGCCCGGCGAAGAATTGCTCGAGAACAAAGGCGTGACCTATTGCGCCACGTGCGATGGCGCGCTGCCCATGTTCCGCAACAAACCACTGGTCGTGGTTGGCGGCGGAGATTCCGCCTGCGAAGAGGCCACGTATCTGACGCGATTTGGTTCGATTGTTTATCTGGTTCACCGTCGCGACACGTTGCGAGCGTCCAAAATCATGGCTGAACGCACGCTCGCCAATCCCAAGATCAAGCCGGTGTGGGATTCCGTGGTGACGGAAGTGCTCGATCCCAAACTGGACCAGGTCACGGGGGTTCGTCTCAAGAACGTGAAGACCGGCGCGCAAAGCACGCTGGATTGCGCGGGAGTGTTTGTCGCCATCGGTCACGTGCCCAGCACGCAAATCTTCAAAGGCGCGGTTGATATGGACGAGAACGGTTTCATCCTTCGCAAGGAAGGATCGAAGACGAACGTTCCCGGAGTGTTTGTTGCGGGCGATTGTTCGGACCACGTCTATCGTCAGGCGATCACGGCTGCGGGCATGGGTTGCGCGGCGGCGATTGATGCCGAGCGCCATCTGGCCGCGCGAAGCGCCTGACTCAAACCAATTGTGGCCGCGTTCGTGAGAACGCGGCTGATACTCTTATTAAACGCGCGTTGCCTGTTTCTGATTGAGAAGCAGCACCTCCTCCAATCCGTCCACGTCATCAATATGTGATCCCACGCGGACGAAGCCCAGTTGCTCTGCCAGACGTTGCGACGCCACGTTGTCCGGACGGATGGACAAGACAAATTCCCGGATGCTGTGCGTCTGTGCCGCCCAATTCATCATGGCCAGCGAAGCTTCACGCGCATAGCCGTTGCGCCGGAACGGTTCAAAGACGGTAAAACCGAATTCAACGCCGGTGCTGGAATAGGGCTTCAGATAATCCGCGCCCGGCAGCGTGTGGAATCCGATGTGGCCGATCATGGTTTTTCCGGTTCGTAAAACCATCGCCCGAAGTGACCACGATTGAAACCGCGCATCGTCTTCAATCTGCCGCCGGCGCAATTCAAAGACGTCTTTGCTGCCGGTGAGATCCGCGTGAATGGATGCTCCGATCATTTGCCCGGCTTGTGCGGTGTCGCCCGCCGCCGCCGCCCGCAGAAAATCGGGAGTCAACGGTATCAAGTCCAGTCGCTCGGAATGAATCGCGGCCATGGGCGCAGATGGAAAGCCAGCGACGCTCCCGGCACAAGAATGAATTCGGAGCGGATGCGGCATTGGAGGAGCGGGTGTGGAAGAAGTGTGCGATGTCGTTATCGCAGATTCCCGGATTCGCGGCACACCACCTGCGACGTTACTGACGCAACTTGTTAAAGGAGTATGAGCCACTATTACGTTTGCTGTGATTTAGGTTCGGAAAACGCCCGTGTCACGCTCGGGACACTTGAACGCGGACGTTTGACCATCGGCGAAATCTCGCGTTTCAAAAACGTTACCCAACGTGATAAAGACGCGCTCCAATGGGACATCGGCAGTCTGTTTCAGGACACGTTGTCCGCATTGTGGGAGACGGGGCGGTTCGACGAACCCGTGGACTCCGTCAGTTGCACGTCATGGTCGGGGGATTATCTGCTGTTTGATTCGGGCGGGGCGTTGATTGGGCCGGTGTATCACGGCGACAACCGTTCTGGCAGGCGTGGCATGGAGGAAGTCATGTCGCGTGTGGAACTGGAAACAATCTATCGCGAAACCGGAGTCGCTTCGGCGCCGGGCAACACGCTGTTCCAATTGGGAGGCGAGAAGGGCCGCCGATTGCGGCGCGCGGCCCGCTTGTTGCCCGTCGCCGACGCCTTCAATTATCTGTTGAGCGGCGTTCCGTGCGTGGAAGTTTCGCAGGCCAGCGCCACGCAGCTTTTCAATCCCGTCACCAGGGACTGGTCGCAACGCATGCTCGAAGCGTTGCGGCTGTCGCCGGAATTGCTGCCGCCGGTGGTGGCATCAGGCACCGAGTTGGGCGCGTTGTCACCGGGGATCGCGTCTCAAACCGGACTGTTGGAGGCGCGCGTCGTCGCGTCCTGTTCGCACGAGATCGCCGCCGCAATCATGGGCCTGCCGACGGCGACCGATGATTGCTGGGCCTACCTGAATATTGGTTCAGATTCCCAAATGGGGACGCAGCTTCCGCGACCCATCATCAGCCGCGAGAGCCGCGAACTGGATTTCACCAACGAACTGGGTCACGGTGGTGTGGTCCGGTTTTCCAAGCGCATGCCGGGGTTGTGGCTGTTGGAGGAATGTCGGCGTGCTTGGAAGGAGCGCGACCGGGAACTGGACGGCGACGTGTTGATGCATCTGGCCGCGTGTTCCGAGCCGTTCGAATCGCTCCTCAATCCGGCGGACGAATGTTTTTACAGCGGCGACGATCTGCCGACGAAGATTCAGGAGTATTGCCGGCGCACAGGCCAGACGGTGCCGCGCAAACCCGGTGCCATTGCGCGGTGCATCCTCGAAAGTCTCGCCCTTTATTCCCGCACCACGATGGAACAATTGGAGAGGATCACAGGCCGCAAGTTCACGCACGTTCATCTGATCGGGAATGCGTCCAACAGCCTGTTGAATCATTTTACGGCCAACGCGCTGCAACTGCCGCTCATCGTTGCGCCGCCGGACGCGACCACCGCCGGCAACGTGCTCGTGCAGGCCATGGCGCTGGGGCACGTCAAGTCGTTGGAGGAAGGCAGGGCGATCCTGCGAGATTCGTTCAAGACTCAAAGCATCAATCCGCACGCCGTCGTCTGGCAATCCGCCTACGACCGGTTCGCGGAATTGGGAACGGTGCAGGACGCTTCGCAGGCCGTTGCGGCCTGAAGGCTTGGTGGAAGCGCCGTCACTTCGGCGGTTGGCGGCCAGTCACGCCGCTCGCTGTTGACGCTCCCATTCCCAGACCAAGTGACGTCG
>DAOLDN010000506.1:0-2943 GCA_035327385.1 Verrucomicrobiota bacterium
CAACGACGTCGTCGTTCTTCACGTCACCGACGACGACGTAAAAGACATTGTTCGGAACGTATTTGGATTTGTAGAAATCGAGGATGTCCTGCTGCTGCACCTCGTTGTAGATGTCGGGATAACCGATGATGGTGTAGCGATACGGGCTTTTGGTGTAGGCGGTTTCAAAGAGGCGGCGACCGGAACGTCTGCCGGGATCGTCCTGGTTCATGTCCATCTCGCGGAGGATGACCTGTTTTTCCTTCGCCATTTCGTCGGCAGGCAGTGTGGCGTTCTGCATGATGTCGCAAAGGATGTCTATCGCGACCTTCGCGCCGGTGTTCGGTGCATCAATGTGATACACGGTGCGGTCGAACGAGGTGTAGGCGTTCATGTGTCCGCCGGCATCCTGCACCTCCTGATCAATGCGGCTGCCGGGGCGTGTGCTGGTGCCTTTGAAGAGCATGTGCTCCAAAACGTGCGCGAGACCGGCGCCGAGCCATTTGCCTTCATGAACGCTGCCGGCCATGCACCACGCCTGTGCGGAAACCACGGGCGCGCTGTGGTCTTCGCGGACGATGATCGTCAACCCGTTGTCGAGCGTGGTGATTTTTGTGCCCGGGGGCAGGGCGGGGATGTCTGTGGTGTCGGTTGCGTGAACAGCAGCGGCGTAGGTCATAAATGCGAGAGTAGCGGACAAAAGGAGTGCGTTGCGCATTGTGGTGAATGGCTTGGAATCAACGTTTGGTGGAGTCGGCAAGCGATTCGCGCACGCCTAGTTTGCCGGACGGCAAAAACGGTTTGCGGAACGCATCCTCAAATTCATAGCCTCCGCCGAAATCGTCGCGGCTGTCCTTCTCCGTCTTCGCCAGCAGGCCGGTCTCGACCATGTTGAAAACGATGTCGCCGAAATCCCGGCAGTTGCGGATGCCCCATTCGTCGAACACCGTCGTCGCCATCGGCCCGAACTGGGACAGTGCGAACTGGCGGATGCCATCGAGCAGTTCCTGTCCGGTGACGTGGCGTTGCTGGCCCTTGTTTTCCTTGGTGATCAGTTTCTGCGTGAAGTCGAGAGCTTCGCGCACGAAATGGTAGGCGTCGCGCTGGTATCTCGCGTCGTTGGCGAGGATCTGTTCCAAGACCGAGTCGAAGGACGTTTCTTGCATGTTCATTGGGCCGATTGAGCCGCCACCGCCGGAGGATGCGCCGTTCGATACGATTTGACGGCCCAACCGGTCAGCAACAGACCCAAGACAATGCACAGCACCAACTGTTCCTGTCTGGTCAATCGGTCCACGCCGGGAATGTAGCGGGAATGCGACAGCATCGCAACCACGCTTCCGAGTGTTTCCGGGGGGCAGGGCGTTCTCACGTCCGGTGATGTGCCCCTGCAACTGTCAAACTTGGTGGTATCTGCCTTAAAATGGCAATGGACAATGCCGATGAAGTCGCTAAAGTCCCTGACCAATATGAAATCCGGCACATTCAAGTTGATTTTGGACGGCGCTCTTGCCCTGAGCCTCGTATTGTCCGCTGTTTTCTGCGTTCAGTACATTTTTCTCAGCCGTGAGTTCCGCGCCTTGAACATCAAGGCGGCCACGGCCAACGCGCATCGGCAGACCATTCAGGCGCTTGTGATTGACTGCGTCGAATACAGTAAAAGGAACGCGGCCATTGATCCGCTGCTAAAGTCCATCGGCGCTAAACAGTGACCCGAACGTTCATCAACCCCTTTCACCCCCAAAACCGTATGAGCGAACCTGAAAATACCACTCCGGCGACTGGCGCGGATTCCATGCCAAATTCCCCAATATCGGAAGCATCTGAAGTGGCGTGCCTTCAAAAGCAGATCAATTACCTGACGATTGCTCTCGTCATCGCAAGCATGACGTTCTGTGTCTATATGTGGAGGCAGGCACGGGTGGCCCGTTATGACCTTGCCAATTTCAAGGTGGCGGCCGTGCAAGTCATCAACAATTACCAGAAGGACAAACCTCAATGGGACGCGTTTGTGGCCAAGGTGGCGGAATACGGCTCCAAGCACCAGGACTTTGCCCCCATCATGAACAAGTATCGGATCGGTTTTGCCACCAATGCCCCTTCCGCCGCCGGGGCCATCCCGACAGTGCCGGCACAACCTCGCTGATCAGCCTGATCAGCCTTTGTTGTAAATGAATAACGGGCCGAGTGATCGCGCGGCCCGTCTGCTTTGGACTTCGTGTGATCGAAGTGCGTTAAGCGCGTTCCATGTACTTTCCGGTGCGGGTGTCCACCTTGATCTTCTCGCCAGACTTGATGAACAGCGGTGCCTGAAGCGTGACGCCAGTTTCGAGCGTGATGGCCTTTTGCACGTTGTTTGCGGAATCGCCACGGATGCCTTCCGGCGCGTCGGTGACAGTGAGCACCACGCTGGGCGGCAGTTCCACGGTCACGGCTTTGTCGTCCACGAACGTGACGGTGACGGTGCCGTTTTCGACGAGAAAATCCTTCGCGTCACCCACCAGTTCCGGCGGCAATGTGACGGTTTCGTAGGTTTCCGGGTCGGTGAACACGTAATCCTCGCCATCCTTGTAGCTGAATTCCATTTTCTTGGTGAGCATGGGCACAGGCTCAATGCGTTCGGTGGAGCTGAATCGCACGTCCGAGGATTTTCCGGTGCGGATGCTGCGGAGGCTGGCCTGCACGAAGGCGCGAAGGTTGCCGGGGGTACGATGCTGCATGTCCTACACCACGCAGATGTCGCCGTTGTAGTTGATCGCCATGTCTCTGCGAAGATCGTTTGCTGTTGCCATAAACTGACTCTCTCTGACTGCTTGAATTGGTTTGTTGCTGTTTGCCCCAGACGGGGAGCGTGGAAATTAAACGAGCAGGGCATGATTGCAAGACCGGAATTTGTCCGATTTCGAGCCGGGGCGCATATCAAAATTTGAGGGGGTAATTTTTGTGGGGGAGTGGTAGAAAGGG
>DAOLDN010000507.1:0-2937 GCA_035327385.1 Verrucomicrobiota bacterium
CGCGACCCGGCGTCCACGCTTTCGATGACGGCCTTGACGCCAGCGGGCCATTCGTGACCTTGCAATCCGTCGAGTTTCGCACCTTCCTGCAAATCGGTGATGACGACGAGTTCGCGCTGGCCGGCGGGTTTGCCTGTCGCCGAATCGTCGGCGAATTGTTCCGCAGCGGTCGTCAACGCGAGTCCGATCTGCGTTCCCATCCAGCGGGGAGAAACTGCGGCCAGCCTCTGCCGCGCCAGCGCCGCGCGCTGATCCGGATTCCACGACGACCATTCCGCGAGACTGAGGAGCGTCTGCGGCTGGCGGTCAAACGTCACAATCGCGAGTTGATCGCTGGGGGAAGCTTTCTCCAGATACTGCGAGGCAATGGCGCGCGCCTTTTCCCACACGCCCTCCCGCTTCATGCTCGCGCTGGTATCCATGAGCAAAATGATCTGGCGGTTTTCACCGGGCGTTGTGGACGCGGTGATGTCCTTCAGGAAAAACGGACGCGCGAAAGCGGCCGCCAGCAGCAGCAGACAGAGACAGCGCAACAGGAGCAGCAACAAGTTCTCGAGTTTGCGATTACGCCTGACTCGCGGAGGCGATGGAGTCAGGAACATGAGCGAACTAAAAGTCGTCCGCTCGCGCACCGTGCGACGTATCAGGTGAAACAGGATCGGCCCCGCCACCGCCAGCGCTCCGAGCAAAAACCATGGAGAGAGGAAATTCATGACGCCAAACGTCTGCGCGCTTCAATCCGGTGTGCAGCATATTCGCAACGTGCCGTTTCGCCGCAAGCGGAGCTATGCGACGCCCTGTTCCTGGTTTTAATGGCGCTGTTTGTCATGTGCTTGCCGATTGCGTCCGGCGGCGGACCACTTTGCCACGGCTGCTGCGGCTCTTGAGAAAATCGAACAAGGCCAGTTCCAAAGATTGATCGGTGGAGAGGCGATGAAATGCGAAGCCAAGCCGCCGGCAGATGTTTTCCACGGCGTCGGTGTGATCTTGAAGCCGTCGTTGATACTCCGAGCGCACGGTTTCGGGATCGAGATAGAATTCCTTCCGGCTTTCGACATCCTCAAACAGCATTGCGTGGTCAAAGCTGAACGACAGTTCTTTGGGATCGAGCACCTGAAAGATCACGACTTCATGCCCGGCGGCGGTGAGCCTGCCCAGATTGCGCCCGAGTTCGTCCACCGGCGCGAGCAGATCGGAGATGAGAACGATCAAGCCGCGTTTGTGCACCAGTTCAGCCACGCGCCGGAACGGTTCGCCGAGATCGGTTTCGTCTCCTGCGGATTCCTTTTCCAGCGCGAGCATGAGCTGGCGAAGATGACCGTGCTTGTGCCGCGCTGGCAGATAATCGAGAATTTTCCCGGCAAAGGCGAACAACCCGACCGCATCGCCCTGCCCGTTGAGAAACCACGCGAGTGTGGCGGCCAGAGTGCGGGCGTAGTCCGACTTCGAATGAGCGAGCGAGCCGTAGTTCATGGAGCGGCTTTGATCCACGAGCAGGTGGCAGCGGAGATTCGTTTCGTCCTCGAATTTCTTCAGATAATAACGGTCCGTGCGGGCGAACAGTTGCCAGTCGAGATAGCGCGTGTCATCACCGGGCGTGTATTGACGGTATTCTGTGAACTCGACCGAGAATCCGTGAAACGGGCTGCGATGCAGTCCGTTCAAGAAGCCCTCCACCACGACCCGCGCGCGCATCTCCAGGCTGCGGATCGCCATCAGCGCCTTTGGATCAATGAAGCTTTCCTGCTGAAACGGTGTTGGTGAGGAGGCGGGCATTGTCAAAAGCGGCAAATATTCAAAATGCAATGACCGATGGAAACCGGCGATGGGAGTCGAGCGTCGGGCGTTTCATTTAAGACACTCCCGGCTCTTTCACCGTTTCCAACAGGCGACGGACGATTCCCTCGACGTTTGTTCCCTCGGCTTCGGCGCGATAATTGACGAGGACACGGTGGCGCAACACCGGCGCTGCAAGCGTGCGGATGTCTTCCAGCGACACATGCGTCCTGCCCTGAAGCAGTGCCCGGGCCTTGGCACCGAGCACAAGAAACTGGCAGGCGCGAGTGCCCGCGCCCCAACTCACCCAATCATTCACGAACGCGGGGGAATCCTTGCGGTGCGGGCGTGAAGCGGCGGTCAGGCGCACCGCGTATCGAATGAGATCCTGCGCGATGGGCACCTGACGGACCAGTTCATGGAAACGCAGCACGTCCGCCCCGGTGAACAGCGGTTCAATACTTGACGAACTTCGCGCCGTGGTCTGCTGGACAACAGCTATCTCCTCGTCCTCCGGCAGATAATCCATGACGACATTGAACATGAAGCGGTCGAGCTGGGCTTCTGGTAGCGGATACGTGCCCTCCATCTCGATGGGATTTTGCGTCGCGAGAACAAAGAATGGTTCTTCCAGAACATGCCGGACGCCGGCGGCTGTCACCTGATGTTCCTGCATGGCTTCGAGCAGCGCGGCCTGCGTCTTGGGCGGTGTGCGATTGATTTCGTCGGCGAGAATCATGTTCGCAAACACAGGTCCGCGAACGAACACCATCTTCCGCCCCTCGCTCGTGTCCTGAAGAATCTCCGTTCCGGTGATGTCCGCCGGCATCAGATCGGGCGTGAACTGGATGCGCTGGAATTTGAGATGGAATATCTGCGCGATGGATTTGACCAGAAGCGTCTTGGCCAGGCCGGGCGCGCCGGTGATCAAACAATGTCCGCCCGCAAAGAGCGCGATCAGGATTTGTTCGATGACTTCCTTCTGGCCGACAATCGTCCGGGCCAGTTCGGTTTCGATTCGTGCTCGACCGGCGATGAGGTTTTCCACGTCGTCGCGGTCGGACGGTTGGGCGGGCGGATCGGCTTTGGGAACAGGGGGTGGTGTCGGCATGCTCATGTTAATGCGTCATGGTGTAGAAAATAATGTTGATGCCCAGCGGG
>DAOLDN010000508.1:0-2936 GCA_035327385.1 Verrucomicrobiota bacterium
GATGCTGAACGTATCCACTTTGCCGCGCCTCTGGAGCGACCGGTTGTAGAAGTCCGCCATCACGCACTGCATGGCGTCAGCCTTGATGCCTGTGCCCGTGCCCCGCCCGCTGAAGGGTTGCTGGTCCGTGCCGTCGGTGTAGATGAAGTCGGGATCGTATTGCTCCACCACGTCCATCATGCGCAAGGCCCACTGCGTGGCATACCACTGCGCGTAAGGCAGATGGTTGGTGAAAATGCCCGGCGGCGGCGGCGACCACGGCGAGTTGGCGGCTTTGGTCACGCCCGTGTATTCACGCAGATTCACCGTGTAGAGCAGGCTCGGATCAAATCCTTCCCACCATTTGCCCTTGCCGTCAGCGAGGGTGAGGTGGCCGTCATACGGAACACCCTGCCAGCCACCGTCGTTGTCACTGCCAAAGGCGGTCTGCCACCACCACCAGGTGTATTCGTGATGAAACGTCACACCGAAGCGCATGCCGTCCGCGCGACATGCTCTGGCCCACTCGCCGAGGAGATCGCGCTTTGGTCCGAGGTTGACGGAGTTCCACTGGTGATAACGCGAGTTCCACAAATCGAAGTTGTCGTGATGCACACCTTGAATCATCAGGAATCGCGCGCCGGCATCGCGATAAATCTTTGTGAGCGCGGAAGGATCGAGTTTCGTTGGATTCCAGTCGCGCAGGACTTCCTTGTAACCGGCTTCGGACGGATGGCCGTATTTCTTCAGGTGATTCTTGTAAGCGGGCGTGCCGGGAATATACAAACGGCGCGCATACCAGTCGCCGCTTTCTCCGGCCGCCTGTGGACCGAAATGGACCCAGATGCCGAATTTCGCGTCGCGCAGCCAGGCCGGTTCTCCGGGATAATTCTTCTCAATGGATTCCCACGTCGGCTGAAACGGTCCGTGCGCGACGGGAAGGTCCAGCTTCACCTGGGGAAAGGTTTTCACATCACCCAATGGCACGCTGTCCTGCGCCTGTGCCGAGGAAACTCCGGGCATCGGCGGGAGGACTGGTTTCGTGGCGCAACCAGCCAACGACAGGACACACACAGCATTAGCCACGAGGAGCAACATCGCGCGATGCACCGGGACGGCTTTAAGTTGGAGTTCGTGGCCGCTCATTTCACGTTGATGATCACCCGCCGGTAGGCGTAGAGGTTCGGCGAACCGTCGTCGTGCAGTTCCAATATCACATGAATGTTCTTGCCGCTCGCGTCAGACGGGATGGAAACGGAGGCGGAGGAAGACGAGGCATTCTCAATCTTCACGGCACCGCCGTAAGTGCTGGGTTCTTTGTAGAACGACCAGGTGTAGTTGAGTGCGTTTTTGTCGGGGTCGCTGGAGCCGGTTGCATCCAGCTTCACGGTGGAGTCCGGCGCGGCTGAGAGTTCCAACACTTTCCGGGAGTCGTCGCCGTTCACCACGGCGATGGGATGGTGGTTGGCATCCTCATACTTGCTGGTGATGCTCCAGTCCATGCGCGCGGCAAAATCGTTGTCGTAGCCCTTGCTCCAGCGCTTGATGGCGTCGGCCTTTTCAGGCGTGTTTCCATACATGTAGTATGGGTCAAACTGAGGCTCGGCGTCTTTGTTGATCTTGGCGACCTCCGACATGCTGCGAATGCCGGCCTGTTTTTCGAGACTGAACCGGCCGCCCCAGCCACCCTGGTCAATTTTGTCGGGGTCGTTCAGGCCGTTGGGGAACATATGCATGAACGCCGGACTGTCGCCCTCCGTCGCCCATTTCGTGTCCGGATAAACAGCGCCCAACGGGCCATGGCCTTGAATGTCGTTCTTTTGGTAAGAACCATTTTTCGGAGGTTGCCAGCCATAGACGGCGGTGGCGCGAATGAACATCAACTCAGGGAAGTTTTTTGCGAACCACGCTCCGGCGTCGTCCTGTCCCAGAATATCGAACACGCGCACCTTGCCCAGAAACCTGGCCAATTCCTCCTTGGAGCGCGTGGCCCGGACTTTCCAGACGGCCTGGGCGAGGTTGTTTCCACCGCCCCAGAATTGAACCCAGACGGGTCGCGGATCATTCTTGTCCACCGAGGCGATGATGAGGTCAGAACCTTTCGTGTCCTTGCCATCGCCCACATCGCTCATGCCATAGCCGGTCTGGCCCAGGAGCGAAATGGATTTCAGGTATTCGAGGGACGGATAACCCTTCGCATGAACTTGAAGATTCGGCAGCACTTTGCCATACGCATCAACAATTTTGTCGAGCATGGCCGTGTTGCTTTGTTTCTTTTTCCAGCAGCCGGTCGAGACGATCAAGCCCTCGATATCGAACTCGTTGGCGGAAACCAACAGCCGGACCAGGGATTGTTCGTCGTCTGGATCAGCGCCGAGATCAGTCGTGACGATGATGCGCGGTTTGTGGCTGATTGAAACGGGAGTTGACTGAGCCGTCGCCGAACCGATCCAAGCCACGAAGATTCCCAGCACGGCCAGACAGACATTCCGCCCCATCGCGCTCGGGCCCATTCTCGAAAACAGTTCGGTATTCATCGTTTGAGAGAGAAATATGCTCACGGTTTGAACCGCTGCACTTCCCAGCCCAGATAATTGCCGAAGGCCTCTTCGAGAATCTCCGCCGAGTGCGATTGCGTCATGACGACGTGGTGTTCGAAGCCTTGCTTGCAGACGTGGTGCATCACCTTTTGCAGGTTCGGCACGTGAGCGACGGCGCGGTTGCCGAAGGTGTCGAGCTTGTCGTTCGTGAGTTCGCCTTCGCCGACATAGGCGCGGATTTTGCCCTCGGCATCGGCGGTGGTGATGCGGCCGTAGGTCAGCGGGCCGGCAGGTGTGCGACCGTCGAGTGCGCCATAGGTGTTTTCCACGCCAAGGATGCTGCCGAGGATCGGCGCGTTGGAGATCTTGATGTCGGGCAGGAAGGATTTCGCCCAGTTGCCGCAGTGGAAGAGGACG
>DAOLDN010000509.1:0-2934 GCA_035327385.1 Verrucomicrobiota bacterium
CGCTTTCGCGTCGCAAGCCTGCGGTGGAAAGGCGGCAGAGGGCTGCCGCAGTCCAAGACCTCGCGGAATTTTCCAACAGGCTTTCAGAATTCGGCCACACTTGTAATTGAACCGCTCTGGACTGCAATCGGAGCGCCGGTCTCCCGACCCGGCTCGTTGTAAAAAACGGGAATGGCATCAGACCGAGGCGGTGGGCGCGCTCCGGTTCATGGAGAAGAAACGTCCCGATTCAAGGGAAGTCTCGACCTCCAACTTTGGACGCGCACTGCGGCATGAACCGATGGCGCGTGACCGGTCCCCGGTCGCAGCGCGGCGACATCAGTGCGCACTCCGAACGGTTCGGATGATTTTTCTCATTCGAGCGTGCTGCGGACGGGGACCGTCCGCGCTCCGGTTCATGGGATGGAATGACGGCGCGGGAATGTTTGTGACCGTTCAGAGCTTGCGCCCGCTGCTTGCGGCCAGTCGCGAGAACATCTTCGTCTTCTGTTTCAATCCCGGATCGTTTTCGATTTCCTTCACGGTCTGAGGCACACGATGCGACCAGTTGGCGCTGGAAGTCGAACCGGGCACGTTGAACTGTTCCGTCCATCCGAACACGTCCTGGATCTGAAACACGGCAAGCCATGAATTGGATTCCATGACTGCGCGCGTGAACGCCTCGTGGAAGCGTGCGTCAAATTCGCGTGGCGGTTCTTCGCCGCGCAATCCGGCGAAATCCATCATGCGTTGAAGTTCGCGACGGTTGTTCTCCACGTCTTCGCCAGCATCAATGTTTTTCCAGCACGTCGCCCACATGGCCGCGATGGGCGCGTGATCGTGCGTGGCGGGTTGCGCCAGTGACAGTCGCGGATACTTCTTCGGGTCGGAATAGCTTCCGTCGTGTTCCCGGAACAGCATTGGAATGCGAAAGCCGGGAATGCCGAGTTTTTCCAGCGTTGGGGGAACGTAATCCGGCACCAGACCGAGGTCTTCCGCAACGACGGTCGTTTCACCCGCCGCGTCCTGGATCATTCGCAGCAATTCCTCGCCCTGCGACTGGTTGGCGGCCTTGTGTTCGGGTGTGTCATCGGGAAATTGTTTGAATCCGGGCAGTCGTCCGCCAGTTCTGGCTGCGGCTTCCTCGGGACTGAGCGGCAGAAATTCTGCGTTTCGATCCGGCGTGAACGGAAACGAGTAGATGCGAAACAATCCGAGCACGTGATCAATGCGGAACAGGTGAAACACCCTGCCGATGTTACCGACGCGCGTCCGCCACCACTCGAAACGGTGGCGTCGCAATTCATCCCAGCGATACAGCGGGATTCCCCAGTTCTGTCCCCATTTTTGAGTGAACAAATCCCACTTGAAAGTCACTTCCGGCGGAGCGCCTCCGCTCCAATCCAGATCGAAGATGCCGCGATTGGCCCAGACATCGGCGCTGTAACGGCCCACGCCGAACGGAATGTCGCCCATGAGACAAACCGCTTTTCCCGTGCCGTAAGATTTCACCGCTTCCCACTGGCTGAAGGCGATCCACTGAACATAGGCGAAGAACAATTGTTTCTGGTTCAACTGCTCGCGCTGCTGGTCCGGCAGCGACAACAGCCAGACGCGCGCCCGGCGCGGACCTTGATGCTGGGGCTGCCAGCGATCCCACGCGGGCGACCCGCCATTCTCCTCCATCAACACGCGAAACAACGTATAATCCGCAAGCCAGTCCGCGTTGTTTGAAAGGAACGACCTGAACTCCGCCGCGCGCGGAGTGCCGGCATTGAACTGTCGTTTGATGAACCCGCCGAACGCCGCCTCCAGCAACTCGCGTTTCAGCGCCTTGACCCTGGGATAATTGACAGCGCCGACGCGGAGTTCCGCCAGACGTTCTTCAGTCGCGATCTCGTGGAACTTTTTTGGCGACAGATCAGGCAGATGACGCGGGCTTAACGCCAGTGTCGTCGGTTCGATGGCCAGCGAACTGATGGCGTTGTAGGGCGAATTGTCGTCGCTGGTTTCATTGACGGGCAGCGTTTGGAAAATGTTGAGATGATGGCGATGACACCAGTCAATCATCTGGCGCACGCCCTCGGTGTCGCCCACGCCGAGGTCGTGTTCGGTGCGGATGGCAAAGACGGGTTGCAGAATGCCTGCGAGCGATTGATCGGGGCTGAGTTTCATGTTCGCGCGGCGGGAGCTTGGCCAAACCCCGTCCAAATGTAAAACGCACAAACATGCGGGTTGGACAATCGGGCGTAATAGACCGCCAACGCGCTGTGGTAAAATGAACTTCACCGGCGGCTTCTCTAACGCTTGTCGCCAGCCACGACGGTATGCCGCTACCATCTTATCACCCGCACTATCTGGCTTGCTCGACTACGGCCAAGGTGCGGCTTTGAAGGCACGTCATGGAGAAATCGTCAATGGCGAGGCCGTCGTCGGGGCCGTTGTCGTTGACGTCGGACCAGCGGAGAAAGAGTTCTTCGCCGGGGTGTAGTGCAACTCCGGGTAAGGCGAATCCAGTTTTGGCAAGGCGACTGGCAGGGAGATTGCCGTCCAACGTTGGCTCATCGGAACGGTCGCTCACGACTCGACAAAGCTCATTGCTGCTGATTACATTGCCCGCCGATGTCGTTGTCCAATCAACCGCTCACAATCGCCGGCAAAACCTTCCGTTCACGACTCATCCTGGGAACGGGAAAGTTCCCGTCACCGGAGGCCATGCGCGATGCGCTCGCCGCCAGCGGCACGGAAATGGTCACAGTCGCGCTGCGCCGCGCGGATTTGTCCGGCAAGAAAGACCCGTTCGCGAACATCCTCGAATTCATTGACCCCAAGAAATACCTGCTGCTGCCCAACACCAGCGGCGCGATGAACGCCGACGAAGCCGTGCGACTGGCGAAACTTGCTGCCGCTGCCGGTCTGCCAAAATGGGTGTAGCTGGAAATCCATCCCGACCCG
>DAOLDN010000510.1:0-2917 GCA_035327385.1 Verrucomicrobiota bacterium
AGCCGTTGACGAACTGGCGGTTTGTGCCGGCGGTCGTGAACGTGCGCTTGAGGACCAGTTGATTGTCCTCGCACGGTTCAAGGCCGTTCTCGTCGAGGAAGGCTTGCAGCATTGACGGAGCGCCGGTCTCCGACCCGGCTCGTTGAATAACATTGCCGCGTCGAGCCGGGTCAGGAGACCGGCGCTCCGTCAGCAGGCATGACATCTGGCGAACGTCAAACACCACTTCCACCGAGCAACTGTCTGCGCCGCTGCGGATGAGCGTGCGGTCGGCACGTTCACCGAGGACGAGGTTCAGCGCGCCGATGAGGATGGATTTGCCCGCGCCGGTTTCACCGGTGATGACGTTACAACCGGGCTGGAGTTCCAGCGTGAGGTCGCTCACAAGGGCGAGGTTTTTGATGCGCAGCGTCGTCAACATGGTTAGAGTGCGTGCGCAATTTGAGGATTGAAGTCCCGTTCGGCAAAGAAAAAACAGACCATGTCGTTTTCGTTCACATTTCTGGGTTCAGGCACGTCGCAGGGCGTGCCCATCATCGGCAAGGAATATCCGCCGGAGTTCCTGGCCAATCCAAAGAACTGGCGCACGCGGCCTTCGATTTACGTGGCGACGGACGAGGCGTGCATCCTAGTGGACACCACTCCGGAACTGCGCGTGCAATGTCTGCGTGAAAACATCCGCCGCGTGGATGCTGTTCTGATCACACACGCGCACGCCGACCATGTGATGGGACTGGACGATTGCCGGCGATTCTGTGATTTGCGCGGAGGAACGCAGCTTCCGATTTACGCCAGCAAGGAGTCCATGGACACATTAAGCCGCGTTTTTGCCTACGCGTTCCACGATGGTCCGTGGCCCAGGGGTTATTTCATGCCCGACCCGCGCATCGTGGACGGGCCGTTCAAGATTGGTGATCTGGAAATCATTCCCACGCCGCTGCCGCATGGTCGGTTCACCACGCTTGGATTCCTGTTCGTGCAAAACGGTCGCAAACGCATGGCGTATCTCAACGACTGCAAGGAAGTGCCGCCCGCCGCGCTGGAACTGGTGCGCGGTGTGGATATCGTGGTGCTGGACGCGTTGCGTCGCGATCCGCATCCTACGCACATGTGCCTGGACGAGGCGCTGACGGCGGCGCGTCGCATCGGAGCGGCGCGGACGTATTTCACGCATCTGACGCACGACTACGACCACGACAGATCGCAGGCTGAATTGCCGGAGGGCGTGACTCTGGCTTACGACGGACTGAAAGTGATCGCCGCCGATTGAACCCGGCAACGGTCGCGGCCCGCCGCCAACAATAGGACACCCACCAAAAGGATTCTTGAGAAAGTTCGAAGCACTTCGCACTCTCTGCTGTCAAACGCTGCAATGATGAAACGATTCTACATTCTGGTCGTGCTGCCGGTGTTGCTCGCGGCAGTTTCGACCGTCCGCTCGCAGGCCGGTGGCGACGAGGTGGTGGTGGTTTACAACTCCGCAAATCCCGAGTCCAAGGCCGTCGCGGAATACTACGCCAAACGTCGCGATGTGCCGCGTGACCGCGTGTGGGGTTTTGACATGAGCAAGACGGAGGAAATTTCAAGGCCCGACTTCCGCAGTTCGATCCAGCAGGCGTTGTTGAAGAAACTGGAGTCGTCCGGACTCTGGAAATTCGGACGCGCCACCGTGGTGGACACCAACGGTCAACCTGTGGTGATGGACGACCGGCTCATCAAGTCGGACATCCGTTACGTCGTGCTTTGCTACGGCGTGCCGTTGAAGATTCGCGAGGACACAACGCTCGCGCCTCCCGGAATGGACCCGACGAAACCCGACCCGCGCCGCAATCAGGCCGCCGTGGACAGCGAACTGTCGTTGTTGCCGTGGGTTTACCAGCGGCAACCGTTGAGCGGCCCGTTGCGCAACCCATTATACACCGCCACCAACAGCGCCACGTTGCATCCCACCAACGGCGTTCTCATGGTCGCGCGCGTGGACGGCCCCACGGCCGACATCGCCCGCGGACTGGTTGACAAGGCGTTGGACGCCGAAAAAAACGGCATGTGGGGGCGCGCTTATTTCGATGTCCGCAATCTCAACGACGTCAATTACAAACTCGGCGACGACTGGATCCGCAATGCCGCGGAAATCTGCCGGCGGCTGGGCTTTGACGTCATCATTGACGAAAACGCGACCACGTTCCCCGCGAGCTTCCCGATGAGTCAGGTCGGTTATTATTGTGGCTGGTACGACGGCAACGTGTCCGGGCCGTTCCTGTCCAGCGAGGTCGAGTTCCTTCCGGGCGCCTTCGCGTATCATCTTCATTCCTTCAGCGCACACACCATCCGTTCCCGCGACAGGAACTGGGTCGGCCCGCTGCTGGACCGCGGAGCGACCATCACCATGGGCAGCGTCTATGAACCCTACCTTTCCGGCACACCCGATCTCGGCATTTTCACCGCCAGACTCATCCTTCATGGAATGAGCTTTGGCGAGGCCGCGTACGCTTCGCAATCCGTTCTCTCGTGGCAGACCACCGTTGTGGGCGATCCTCTCTATCGTCCGTTCGGCAAACCCGCGCAACAACTGCACATGGAACTGGAAGCTGCGAAAAGCCCGTTGACAGAATGGTCGCACCTGCGCGTGATCAATCTCAACATCGCCAACGGCATGCCGCCGGCGCAAATGCTCAATTACCTCGAACAAATCCCGAACACCAAACAAAGCGCCGTCCTCAGCGAAAAACTCGGCGACCTCTGCAACCGGCTCGGCAAGCCGTCCTCGGCCATCTTCGCCTACGAACAAGCCCTGAACCTGAATCCATCGCCCCAGCAACGCGCGCGATTGCGGCTCGTTCTCGCGGACCGGCAACTGGCCGTGGGTGACGAAGCGGGAGCTTACGAAAACTACCGCAAGCTGGTTGTGGACGATTGG
>DAOLDN010000511.1:0-2905 GCA_035327385.1 Verrucomicrobiota bacterium
CTTCCGGTATCGCTACTACTCGCCCACGCTGGGGAGATTTGTGCAGACAGATCCGATTGGAGTGGAAGGCGGGTTGAATCTCTACGGATTTGTTTCAAATGGTCCTGTTAGTAAAAACGATCCAATGGGATTGGCGGCTGGTTTGGGTGCCACCATCGTGTTAGCTTCATTTGCGGCATTTGCTTTGTTGCTTGTGTATTGCAGCACGCAGACAGGGAATGATTGCGTAAGACAGTGTGGCAGCGGCAAGGTGAAGAAGGCCGAAAGAAACATCATTGGCGTCAAAATCAAGAAGGAAAACGGTGAGGTCGAGATTCAAGGGATTCCGTGTGGCTGGAATTGTGAGTGTAAAGAGGATGAGCCAAATCCGACTTGTGCAGCCAACTGAATTGATATGAGCAAAAGAGTAACCGCAAGCGTTTTACTGGCCACCGGGTTGCTGGTGGTGGTTGCAGCATGGTTTGCAATGAATCTGTCGGTAATGCACTGGAGAACGGATCCGGTTGTCGTATCTGAAATGATACTCCAAAAGTATCGTCCTGATGTTTCGCCGGGGTTGACTTGGGTTCAACATGCGGAGGCTGGCAGATTCCCCGGGGTGAGGGTTGTGTTGGAAACCGAAAGTGACGCTGAAAAAATCAGGATTTCCTTGGCCAGCTTTCTTGGTTTGGGCTGGCAGGAAATGGTTTTTGAGTCACAACCGTTAAGCGTCAGCTCAAAGTGAAGTGATCAACGGTATCGTCCCAGTCAGACGAACTGGGCGAAGTAATGGTCTTGCCCCGGTTTTAAGATCAGGAGGTTTGTCTTTATGCGAGCCACAAAACCTTCCCCTCGCCTGCCATTCAAGATTTGAGGGTAATTCGTCGTCCCCGTCGGAATGACTCCCACGGATCTGTCTTTCAACGTTGTGGCACGCGTGCGGCCCGGCTACGCTTTCGCGGAGGCCCATGAGAATCGGCATCGTCAACGACATGTTCATGGCTGTGGAGGCGTTGAGGCGCGTCATCGCCGGCTCGCGCGGCAATGAAGTCGCCTGGATCGCCCGCGACGGAGCGCAGGCGGTGGAATTGTGCTTCAAGGACAAACCCGACCTCGTGTTGATGGACCTGGTCATGCCGCGCATGGACGGCGTTCAGGCCACGCGCGCCATCATGGAAAAATCGCCCTGCCCCATCGTCATCGTCACCGCCAGCATTGATGATCATTCGTCGAAAGTGTTTGAAGCCATGGGCGCGGGCGCTCTGGACGCCGTCAACACGCCCGTGCTGGCGCAACCGGGAAACCTCGGTGGTGCGATTCCATTGCTGGCCAAGATCGAAACCATCCGCAAACTCATCGGCCCGGCCGGCGCGGTGTCCAAAACCGGTTTTGCCACAACACTGATTCCCGCGCCGCGTCCCCACGATTTCAAGCACGACAAACTGGTTGTCGTCGGAGCGTCCGCCGGCGGCCCGGCGGCGCTGGCGAAATTGCTGATGGGAATTCCCCATGACTTTCCAGCCGCCATCGTTGTCGTCCAGCACGTGGACCCGCAGTTCGCGCCCGGCCTTGCCACATGGCTTGCGGGACACACCACGTTGAAGGTTCGCGTCGCGGAAAAGGCAGACAGACCGGCGGCAGGCTCGGTGCTCGTGGCCGGGCACGACGGACATCTGATCTTCGCGGGACCGTCGGAATTGGGTTACAGTCCGGAACCGCATGACAGCATTTATCGTCCGTCCATTGACGTTTTTTTCCGGAGCGCGGCGCGGCACTGGTCCGGGACGATCGTCGGTGTGGTGCTCACCGGCATGGGGCACGACGGCGCGGAAGGGTTGAAACTGTTGCGAAACCGCGGCCATCACACCATTGCGCAGGACGAAAAATCGTGCGCAGTCTATGGAATGCCTCGCGCCGCGGCGGAACTGGATGCGGCCACGGAAATTTTAACGCTGGACAAAATCGCTCCGCGACTCACGAATATGTTGAACGCCCGGCATTGAACCGAAGCGATGCACGACGAAAGAACAAAACACCATTCCTGGTTGCACGACACCAAGCGGCCCCAGTCCACGCCGGAATACCACGTCATGGTGCTGCTGGTGGACGACCAGGCCATGGTCTGCGAAGCCGTCCGCCGCGCACTTTCCAGCGAACCGGACATTGATTTCCACTATTGCGCCGACGCCCGCGAGGCGCTCGCCGCCGCGACACAGATCAAACCCACCGTCATCTTGCAGGACCTCGTGATGCCCGGGCTTGACGGCCTGACACTCGTCGGCGAATACCGCGCCAACGTCGCCACCAAGGACATCCCCATCATCGTCCTGTCCACCAACGAAAATCCACAGGTCAAGGGACAGGCCTTTGCCATCGGCGCCAACGATTACCTCGTCAAGCTGCCGGACAAGATCGAACTCATCGCCCGCATCCGGTACCATTCGCGCGCCTATCTCAACCAGCTCCAGCGCGACGCCGCCTACCGCGCCCTGCGCGAAAGCCAGCAGCAGTTGATTGACAGCAATTCCCAGTTGCTCGCGCTCAACCAGAAACTCGAGGAGGCCACCCTTGCCAAATCCGAGTTCCTCGCCAACATGAGCCACGAGATCCGAACGCCCATGAACGGCGTCATCGGAATGATCTCCCTCCTGCTGGACACCGAACTCACCGACGAACAACGCGAATACGTCGAGGCCACCCGCAGCAGCGCCGACGCCCTCCTCACCATCATCAACGACATCCTCGACTTCTCCAAGATCGAGGCCGGCAAACTGGAACTCGAACACCATCCCTTCGAACTGCACACCTGCATCGAAGAAGCCCTCGACCTGCTCGCACCCAAGGCCGCCGAAAAGAAACTGGACCTCGCCTACTCCGTCGAGGATTCCATCCCCAAAACCCGCGTCAGCGACGTCACCCGCCTGCG
>DAOLDN010000512.1:0-2893 GCA_035327385.1 Verrucomicrobiota bacterium
GTTCGATCCTGGGCCGCAAAAACCAGATCGCCGACCTGCAACGCGAACTGGATGACATCTCCGAACGCGTTGCCGAGGCGAGCCGCAAACGCGGAGCGCTGTTGAGCGAACAGACCGAATTGCAGGCCGGACTGCAACAGGCGCAGACCGAGTTGCGCAACCAGGAAGTCGCCATCGCCACGCGCGAAGGCGAATTCAACGCGCTGGAAAACTCACGCCGCATCCTGCACCAGAAGATTGACACTGTCGTCTTCGAGGTCCAGAGCCTCGCGTCGCAGGAACAGGAAGGATTGGAAAAACGCGCCACGCTCGTCGCGCGCGCCACCGACCTCGAATCCCGCGAACAGGCCGCGCAACAGAAGGTTTCCACCATCACCGTCACGCTCGATGAATCCCGCCTGCAACGCGACACCGCTACCGCCACGTTGACCGAGAGCAAGGTCGCGCTGGCCACCGAGGAACAGATGTCCGCGTCGTTCCGACAGCAGGTGTCGTCTCTGGAGCAGCGCGTCCGCGAACTGGCGCAGCTCGTTGAACAACGCCGCGCCGAAGTCTCCGGCTTCATCAACCGCAAAGCGC
Source organism: Verrucomicrobiota bacterium (assembly GCA_035327385.1). Lineage (GTDB taxonomy): Bacteria > Verrucomicrobiota > Verrucomicrobiia > Limisphaerales > JADLHS01 > DAOLDN01. Next base: position 580 of record DAOLDN010000512.1, read on the forward strand.
AGGCGGAATCGGAGATCGCCGAATCCCGCGGGCACATGGAGCGATCGGGCCACGACCGCGAGCAGGTCAACGCGCAGATTGCCGAACTCATGGGCCGCAAACAGTCGCAGGAATCCGACGTGACGACGCGCGAGGAATCGTTGCGCGAACAACGCCGCGTCCTGGCGCAGGCACAGGAGCAGCGCGGACACATTGACGTGGAACTGGCGCAAAAGGAGATGTCCGCGCAGAACCTTCGCGAACGCATCCAGCAGAAGTATCACATCAACCTCGACGACGTCCGCAGCGAGTGCATCACCATCACCTACGCCGACGAAGGCGCGCCGAAGGTGCAGACGTTGACGCCCGAGGAGATGGCCGCCAGCGGCGCGGGCACGGATTGGGCCGCCGTCGCGCAGCAGGTCGAAGCGTTGCAGAAGCGACTTGATGAAATCGGCCCGGTGAACCTCGTCGCCATCGAGGAATACGAGGAAACCGAGCAGCGTCACCAGTTCCTTTCGCAGCAGCACAACGACCTCGTTGAAGCGAAGAAGCAGTTGCTGGAAGTCATCAACCGCATCAACACGCAGACGAAGGAGATGTTCACGACCACGTTCAACCAGATTCGTGACAATTTCCGCGCGATGTTCGTGGAAGTCTTCGGCGGCGGCAAAGCGGACCTGATTTTGACCGATGAAAATGACGTGCTCGAATCCGGCATTGATATCGTCGCCCGTCCGCCCGGCAAACAGCTCCAGAGCATCTCGCTGCTGTCCGGCGGCGAACAGACCATGACCGCCGTGTCGCTGCTGTTCTCCATCTATCAGGTCAAACCCAGCCCGTTCTGCGTGCTGGACGAACTGGACGCGCCGCTCGACGAATCGAACATCAACCGCTTCATCCGCGTGCTGCAACGCTTCATCGAGCACTCGCAATTCATCATCATCACCCACAACAAGCGCACCATCGGCATGGCCGACGTGCTCTATGGCGTGACGATGGAGGAACACGGCGTGAGCAAGATCGTGAGCGTGAAATTCCACAAGGCCGGCGAGCCTGCAACGAAGACAGCCACGACGCCTTTGGAAAAACCGTCGGCACAGCCCATCGAAGCCGAGGAAGACGAGCCTCACAAACGCGAGGAGACGATTGACGTTGCTGTGATCGCCGGTGCGGCGAATTCTCCCGCCGCGCAACAGCCCCGGCCAACGGCCTGAGCAAGGGGCGTTTCGCCCGGTCGCGTCGCACCGGATGAACTTCGACCGCGACAAAGTGAAGTCGGCAGTTGCGGCACTCGCCGCGCAGGGCGTTCACATCGGAACGTCCTCGTGGAAGTATCCCGGCTGGTTTGGCCGGCTCTACGAACGCGACCGCTATGTGTGGCGCGGCAAATTCTCCAACGCCCGCTTCGAGCGCAACTGCCTTGCGGAGTACGCGCAGGTGTTCAAAACCGTTTCGCTGGATGCCGCGTTCTACCAGTTTCCGACTCGCGAATGGCTGGAGCCGATGGTCGAGCAAGTGCCGTCAGATTTTCAGTTCGGTCTCAAGGTCACGGACGCGATCACGCTCAAAACGTTTCCGAACCTGCCGCGTTTTGGAAAACGGGCGGGGCAGGGGAATGAACACTTCCTGAACGCCGATCTGTTCGCCTCCGCGTTTCTTTCGCCTTGCGAGCCGTTCAAGTCGAACATCGGGCTGGTGATGTTTGAGTTCACTCGATTCCGGACTGCGGACCTCGAGCGCGGACGGGATTTCGCCGCGGCGCTCGATGTATTTCTGGAAAAACTGCCGCACGACTGGCCGTATGCGGTCGAGATCCGAAACCGCAGTTTCCTTGCTCCGGAATACTTCTCAATATTGTCGCGGCATGGCGTGGCGCATGTATTCAACAGTTGGACGGACATGCCGCCGGTGAACGAACAACTGTCGCAGCCGGGCAGCGTCTCCAACCCCGACCTGGTTGCCGCGCGTTTTCTGCTCAAACCCGGCCGCAAATACGAGGACGCGGTGAAACGGTTCAGTCCCTACGACCGATTGCAGGAGGAATATGCCGAAGGCCGAGCCGCCGCGACGGAACTGGTGCGACGCGGCCGTGCCCGCGCCGGCCGGTCGCGAAGTTACATTTTTGTGAACAATCGTTTCGAGGGCAGCGCGCTCGACACCATCGCCGCCGTGCTGGACGCGGGCGGCGAAATGGGGAATGAAGAGCGGAATGACAAATGACGAATCCGTGCCACGCCGCGCCGAAACCGCGGGCCTCCGGTCTCAATGTGCGCAGCTATTCTCATTTTGACGGAGCGCCGATTTGTAATCGGCTTAAAGCGTTCGGAAATGC
>DAOLDN010000513.1:0-2893 GCA_035327385.1 Verrucomicrobiota bacterium
CAGCCTGTGGCGGGTGGCGGCACCCTATTTTGCCGTGGGCGCGTCGGCCAGCCTGTTGCTGTTTATACTCAACGAAACCTGGATCCCCGGCATCCAGGAACGCGCCCTACGAATCAAGACCAGTCACATTGCAAAGCATCAACCCGACTCGGACAAACGGCTTGAGAAGAACTTCGGATTTCGCAACGGCCGCGACGCCCGGTCGTGGCAGGCGGCGGTGTACGACCGTGAAACCTCGATGATGACCAACGCCTCCGTGAGCTGGACGCTGGCCGACGGAAGTCACCGCTGGATACTGGCCGAACGCGCCGGGCCTACGAACGGGGCGTGGATGTTTTACAACGCGCGGCTTTACCGTGATGACTCCGGCACGAACACCGCTCCCGTGCCCGTGCTGGCGACCAACGCGCTGTTCATGGCGCAATTCACCGAGACGCCCGCGCAGATCAACAGCGCCCTCAAGGTGTCGAGACGCATGAGTTTCAAAAACGTCCGCGAGGTCGAAATCCCGCTGGTGGAACTGCTGGATTTTCTGCGCTTCAATCCGCATCCATCCAGGTCTGACCGTTACATGGTTCACACCCAGATTCACGGGCGGCTGGCAGCCCCGTGGGCGTGCCTGGTGGTGGTGTTCATCTCGCTGCCGCTGGGAGCCGCTTCGGGCCGAAAGAACGTTTTCGCCGGCGTGGCCGGCAGCATTTTCGTGTGTGTCGCTTACATCGCCGCGAGGGATCTGGCCCTCGCTCTGGGCGCCGGCGGTTACGTTGCGCCCTGGCTGGCGGCCTGGACGCCGAACGTCCTGTTCGCCACTGCGGGCGCATGGCTGACGGCGCGCGCGCGATGAGCATCGCGCCACGAAGCACCAACGGCACTACACGTTGAAACCATGAGCAACGAACTGAACGATCTCAAGGCGCGTTACGAACGCCTGCAGCAGCTCTATCGGGTGTCGAACGTGATCCACTCCACGCTCGACCCGCAGGAGGCGCTGCAATTGATCGTCAACGAGGCCGTGAAGATGGTCGGCGCATCCAGCGGCTCGGTTGTGCTGGTCAATCCCACCAGTGGTTTGCTCGAAATCCAGGCTTCCCAGGGCCTGCCCGCGGGCGCCAGGGACATCAGACTGCGAGTGGGCGAAGGCATCACCGGCTGGGTCGCGCGCACGGGAAAAGCCGCGCGTGTCGGCGACGTGACACAGGACAAACGCTATGTCGCCGCGTCGCCCCGGGTGCGCTCGGAACTGACCGTCCCGCTGGAGGTCGGCGGCGAGGTGCGGGGCGTGTTGAACGTGGACGCCGACCGCAAGGACGCGTTCACGGAGGAAGACCAGGACTCGTTGGAGTCGCTGGCCCGCGAGGCGACTCGCGTCATCCAGAACACCTGGTTGTACGAGCAGTTGCGGTTGCGGGCGCAGTTGTTTGAATCCCTCGCCAGCGTCAGCCGCACCATCAATTCCACGTTGAACCTGGACGAGGCGTTGAACGTGGTCACGCGCGAGGCCTGCGTGCTGATGCGCGCGAGGATGTGTTCGTTGATGATGCTGGACGAGACGGGAATCTGGCTCGACCTTCGGGCCAGTTACGGCGCCGGAACGGTGTACACCAGCAAGCCGCGACTGAGCATGGAGGAAAGCCTGCTGGGCGTGGTGGTGCGCAGAAAGAAACCGGTGCAGGTCTCCAACGTGCAGACCTCCACGCGCTACCAGAACGTGGACGTGGCGCGGCGCGAGGGATTGGTGGCGTTGTTGAGCGTGCCGCTCGTGTTCGCTGGACAGGCCATCGGCACGTTGAACGTCTATACGGGAACGCCCTACAATTTTTCAAACGAGGAAATCCGCATCCTGTCCGCTCTGGCCGAGTTGTCGGCCATCGCCATCGAAAAGGCACGCCTCTACGAGCGCATCGTGGACGTCGAGGAGCAGTTGCGGCAGAACGAAAAGTTGTCCGCGCTGGGATTGCTGGCAGCCGAGGTGGCGCACGAAATCCGAAATCCCCTGACGGTGATGAAAATGCTATATCACTCGCTGGATTTGAAGTTTTCGGCCAAGGACCCCCGCGCCAGGGACGCGAAAATCATTGATGAAAAGATCGAACACCTGAACAGGATTGTGGAGCATATCCTGGATTTCGCGCGCACTTCCGAGCCGCAGCTTGCGCCGGTGGATTTGAACCAACTGGTGGACGAGCTGGGATTGCTCGTGCGCCACAAGCTCAAGCACCAGAACATCGAACTTATCCGCAACCTGGAGCGGGGACTGCCGCCGGTGATGGGCGACGCGACGCAGTTGGAACAGGTTTTTCTCAACCTGATCCTCAATGCGGCCGAAGCCATGCCGGCGGGCGGACGATTGACGATCACTTCGCGTCATGTCCCCGCCAACCCGCGTCGTGGAGAATCGCCGCTGGTGATGGTGGAATTCCAGGACACCGGGGTGGGAATGTCCGAGGACCAACGCCGTCACGCCTTCAAATCCATGCTTCAGTCCACAAAACCCAAAGGCTCGGGGCTGGGGCTGGCCATTGTGGGCCGTATTGTAGAAACCCACGGAGGCCGCATGGAAATCAAGTCGCCGCACGGTCGGGGCACCACGATGACGGTGGTGCTGCCAGTCTGAAACTGAACGCGGTCCAACGCGCCATAGTTCCCGGTGTCATGTGAGACTCGGCGACATCGAGCATTCCTTTGAACCGGCGCGCGGACGGTCCCCGTCCGCAGCGCGCCCGAAAGGAAAAGATCGTCAGATCTGTCTGAAGGGCGCATTGATCGCCGCCCGCTGCGACCGGCCACCGGTCGCGCTCCGCAAAGGTCGCCAGTGCCCGATTGCCCATCGTCGAGAGCGGTTCAATTCAAAGTGTGGCCGAGTTCTGAAAGGCCGTCGGAACATTCCGCGAGG
>DAOLDN010000514.1:0-2884 GCA_035327385.1 Verrucomicrobiota bacterium
CCGCGCGGCATGGCGTCTCGCGAATTGACGGCAAGGTTCATGAGCACCTGGTCCATCATGCCCTGGTCGGCCCGCACGTAGAGTGGTTGTGGCGCGAGTTTGAACTGCATCTGGATGTCCTCGCCAAGCATACGCTGGAGCATTTTGGCGATGTTGAGCACCACCTCGTTCAAGTCCAGGTCGCGGGGCTGCATGGTTTGGCGGCGGCTGAAGAGCAGCAACTGGCGTGTGAGGTTGGCGGCGCGTTGGGCGGCTTTGCCGATTTCGACAACATGTTCGTGTTGAGCGGCGGACAATTCACCACCAGTCTCCAGCAGGCCGGCGTTCATTTGGATGACGGCCAGGATGTTGTTGAAGTCGTGGGCCACTCCGCCCGCCAACTGGCCGATGCCCTCCATCTTCTGCGCCTGCCGCAACTGTTCTTCCAGCGTCTTGCTGTCAGTCACGTCGCGGGAGTTGACGATCAGGAATCCTTCGGACGCTTCGTCGGCCACCGCCTTGCCCACGGCTTGCATCACCCGCCAGGATCCGTTGGCGTGACGGAAACGAAACTCCTCCGCAACGGGAGTGGAAGGATCGGACAACGCCCGCCGGATGGCGTCGCCGACTTTCGGCTGGTCCTCCGGGTGAACCAATTCCAGCGCACTTCGACCAACCATGTCCGACGGTTTGTAGCCCAGGACTCGCTCTCCAGAGGGGCTTTGAAAGCGGATGATGCCCTTGCCGTTGACCACGGTGATCAGGTCGGAAGCGTTTTCGATCAACAGGCGGATGCGTTCCTCGCTGCGACGCAGTTCCAGTTCGGTGTTCTTGCGTGCCGTGATGTCGTGCGAAACCGCCAGCACAAGGTCGCATCCGTTGCGAGGGTCGCGAATGGGGGTAACGGTCATTTCGAGCCAGCGCAAACTTCCTTTGAGCGCCCGGATCTCAAACTCCATTCGTCCGGGTTGTCCGCCCGTGGCGTTGGCGATCATATGTCGCACCGCCTCCCGTTGCTCCACCGACACCAACGGCAACAGGCACTTGCCGACGACCTCCGAGTGGGTTTCCGCCTCAACGATCTCCAGTCCCGCGCGATTGATCTCTACCAGTCCTGCGTCGCCATCGAGCAGCTTGATGCAATTGGGTTCGGCGTCGAATATCGCACGCAGTTTTGCCTCACTGGCGCTCAACGATTCATCGGCCCGTTGTCGTGCCACCGCCTCTTCAAGCCACCGGCGGAAGGCACGTCGCAATATCCCGTACAACAGCACCGTGGTGACGCCCACAAAGGCAAGTCCCTTCATCGTTTGCAGGGAATTGATCTGGCGAGGTTCGGGAATGAAGGCCGTCACGACCCAGTCCGACAACAGAATCCACAAGCCGGCCGCCGCGCAATATGCCAGACTGATCTGCCACGCCAGTCGCGTTGATTTTTGTTTCATACCTGTCGCGTGATTCCGTCCGTGGGCTGGCCATTCTTAAACTCGAATCTGTCTCATGGCAACAACTCTTTGCCTCCAACGCGGTCATCGCCTTACGCCCGTGGATGCGCCTCGTCATAGGCCTTTTTCAACCGCTCAGTCGTCAGATGCGTATAGACCTGCGTCGTGGCCAGGTGCGCGTGGCCCAGCAGTTCCTGAACGCTGCGCAAATCAGCACCCGCGTCCAGCAAATGCGTGGCATAACTGTGCCGCAGCTTGTGAGGCGTAAGCTTCGGGTCCAGGCCCGCCAGTGCCAGATACTTCTTCAATCGCTCCTCAAGAATGCGCGACGACAACGACGCGCGCAGTTTCGTTTCGCCCTGAAACACCGGCGACCCGCCCTCCGGCCTTTGCTCGAGCAGCCGCCAGTAGTTTTCAATGGCCGACAACGCCGGTTCGCCGATGGGCACGAGCCGTTCTTTTTTTCCTTTGCCGCGAACGCGAACCAGACGCTCCTGCCAGTCAATGTCGTCGGCAACGAGTCCGCACAGTTCGCTGATGCGAAGGCCGCAGGAATAAATCGTCTCCAGTATCGCCACGTCGCGGTAACAGGCCGTGGCGGAAACGGGCCTGCCTCGCCCGCGCTTCTTTTCGGGCGCGTCCAGTGCCTTCAACGGAGCATCAAGCAAATCCTTCATCTGCTGAACGGTCAGAAACTGCGGCAACCGCTTGGCGGGTTTGGGTAGTGAAAGGTTTTTGATGGGTGACGATTCCACCGAGCCGCGTCGCATCAGAAACCTGTAAAACGTGCGTAATGCCGAAAAACGCAGCGCGATGGCTGCGCGCCCCAGATTCTGCCGGCCCAGGAAACGCAGGTAGGCGCGGAAGTCGTCGCGCTGGAGTTTTTCCCAGTCAGGCGGCGACTGGCGATCGTTCTTGTGCCAGAGATGAAACTCCTCCAGCGCCTGGCGGTAGTTGCGTTGTGTGTAGGCGGAAGCGCCGCGATCCGTCGCCAGATGCGCGAGGAATTTCTGAATCCAGTTGTCGTCAATGCTGTTCACTTGAACGTGTCAAAGCTACCGAAGCATACACTGCGCAGCCAATTTCAATCTTGCAGTCAGGCGCTTCGAGTGGTCGGGATTCAACTCAGAAACTCCAGAACGTTGGCGACGAACTGGTCCGGACAGTCCGCGTGCAACCAGTGGCCGGCTTCGCAGAGTGTCGCGAGTTTCGCGTTGGGATAGAGGTGTTTGATTCCGGGCCAGTCGGCATCGGAGACGTAATCCGATTTTCCGCCGCGAAGGAACAGTGCCGGTTTGTCGAATTGTTTTCCGGACGCGCCGGGAATGGCTTCAATCAATCGCGCGTAGCTGGCGCGGATGTCACGCAGGTTGGGTTTCCAGCGGAAAGTGCCGTGGCCGTCGCCGGCGACGTTTTTCAGCAAAAATCGCCGGGTCGTGTCATCGGGAATGAACGCGGCC
>DAOLDN010000515.1:0-2873 GCA_035327385.1 Verrucomicrobiota bacterium
ACCAGCACGGCCAGTCCGCGCGTGTTGTTCATTCGCGGCTTTCCGAACGCGGTCATTGACGACATCCGCCTCCGCAACTCCACGTTCAAAGGCGTCACGGCGACGGAAGTCGTGACCCACACCGGGAACATCCAGTTCGACAACGTGACGATTGAGCCGGCCAAAATCTCGCGCGGCCTCAATTCCGTTCCCGCTCCTGCCAACACCAACACACCTGCCATCACCCAATGAAACCCACGGTTTCCCATCACGCCATCCGCGCCACCACGCTGCTGGCAGCCTTGCTCGTTGTGTTGAACGGTTTCGCCGCTGAACCGACCTACCGCAATCGCGACAACAAAAATGCAAACGACGCCGGCGAGGGCCTGTATTCCATTCCCTATCAGATGCCAACGCGCGCGGAAACTTTGGAGCAATTGCAGCGCATCCGCGCGTTCATGGAAAAGGTTTCGCCAACCGAAGTAATTGACCGCGAAACGAAGCAGCCCATCACCGATCCGCGTTCCGCCCCGGTGGCGACTGCCACGATCAAGTCGGGATCGGAACTTTTCAATCCGCTCTCCTACGAAATGGGCGTGGTCCATGCCGGCATGTTGCACGCGGCGAAAGTTACCGGTGATACGAACTTCACCGCGTTCACCCAGCGGCAGATGCAATTCATCCACGATTGGCGGCCTTATTTTGTGGCTTTGGAAGCGCAGTTCAAACTCGACTCGCGCAATCCGTTCCGCCGGGCGTTCGAGCCGCGGGCGCTGGATGACTCGGGTTCGATGTGCGCCGCGCTGATCCGCGCCCGACTGGCGGGTGTGGGTCCGGATTTGAAACCGCAAATCGAAGTCTGGAGCGATTGGGTGTTGAACCAGCAGTTTCGTTTTCCCGACGGCACGCTCGCGCGTCAGCGTCCACAGGCGGAATCACTCTGGGCCGATGACGCTTACATGAGCATCCCCGCGCTCGCGGAAATGGGCCGCCTCACGGGCGACAAGAAATGGTTCGACGACGCCGTAAAGCAAGTGCTGCAGATGTCACAGCATTTGTTCGTGCCGGCCAAGGGGCTTTACACGCACGGCTTGAATCTGCACAACCCGGACGCGCCGCACTTTTTCTGGGCGCGTGCGAATGGCTGGGTGGTGCTCGCCATGTGCGATCTGCTGGACGTGTTGCCCAAAGATCATCCCGGCTACGAACCGGTGAAGATACAATTGCAGGCCATCCTGCGCGGCGTGGCGGAATATCAGGACGGCACGACCGGTCTGTGGCATCAGATGATTGACCGCAACGATTCCTATCTCGAGACGTCGGCGTCGGCGATGTTCGTTTACGGTTTGGCGCACGCGGTGAATGAAGGCTGGCTCAGCCCGACCACCTACGGTTCGATTGCTCAGGCCGGCTGGATCGGATTGACGCAACGCATCAACAAGGACGGACAGGTGGAGGGCACGTGCGTCGGCACGACGTTCGCCAGCGACCAGGTTTATTATTACCACCGCCCGACGAGCGTGTACGCGTTGCACGGTTACGGTCCGGTGCTGCTGGCCGGCACGGAGATCATCCGGATGCTGGAGAATCCCGCGTTTGAAGTTCAATACAAGCTGCGCACCTACCATTACGTGCCGAAGGATGGCCGCCCGACCAGCTACCGCGAGCATCAATAAGCCAAGTTGCAATCTCACCAACACACCAACACAACGGAGACGCCAAATATGAAACGAAAATCGTTCCTCTCGCTGCCCCTGCTGGCAATCGTTTGTATCTTTGCCCTGTGCGCCACTGCAGGCGCGGTTCAGAAAACCGAGCAATGGGGCGTTCACGAAATCATGCTGCCCGGCCCGGCGACCGGGAATCCGTATGTGGAGGTGACGTTGTCAGCGGAGTTCAAGCAGGGAGATCACAAGCTGAAAGTCCCTGGCTTCTACGACGGTGAGGGCATCTACCGGATCCGGTTTTCACCCGACCGCTTGGGAACGTGGGAGTTCGTGACGCGATGCAATGTGGCTGAGTTGAACGGCCGCACCGGCTCGTTCGAGTGCATCAAACCCAGCCGGAACAATCACGGTCCGGTTCGCATCGTGAACACGTTCTATCTCGAATACGCCGACGGCGATCCCTATTACTGCGTCGGCACGACGGCTTATCAATGGACCAGCGTGAAGCAAAGCATCCAGGAGCAGACGGTGAAAACGCTCGCCGGTTCGCCGTTCAACAAGATCCGCATGTGCGTTTTTCCCAAGAGCTATCAATACGGCAATGAAACCGAGCCGTGGCAGTATGCGTTTGCTTCGTCCATTGATGTCACCAAGCCCAATTTCGCCTTCTTCCAAAACTTCGACAAACGGGTTCAACAACTCATGAACCTCGGTATTCAGGCGGATGTCATTCTGTTTCATCCTTATGACCGGTGGGGTTATTTGACGATGGGGAAGGAGAACAACGCCCGCTATGTGCGTTACATGATTGCGCGCATTTCCGCTTATCGAAACGTCTGGTGGTCGTTAGCGAACGAGTGGGACATCCCCAGGATCAAGGACGAGATTGACTGGGAGGAAATTGGCACAATCCTGCAAAAAGAAGACCCGCATGATCGTCTGCGCGGCATTCACAACTGGCACGGCTCGGAGGATCATTTCTACGATCACTCGCGTCCATGGATCACGCATGTCAGCACGCAAACCTCCCAGTTCAACAACGCGATCAAGTGGCGCAACCGCTATCAGAAGCCGCTCCTCTTTGACGAAATGCGATACGAAGGCGACGTGGCGAGCGGTTGGGGCAACATGCCGAGCGAAGACATGGCGAGCTATTTCTGGATGGCGGGACTGAGCGGCGGCCACGGCACGCACGGCGATACATTCAAAAACAATTCGGACTGCGAC
>DAOLDN010000516.1:0-2864 GCA_035327385.1 Verrucomicrobiota bacterium
GGCGGTGCAGCGGGCGCTGGACGGCGCGGGCGAATTTCACGCGGAATATCGCGTGGTGTTGCCGGACGGCGCAGTACGCTGGATCGCCGCACGGGGAAAAGTCGAATTCAACGGCGCGCGTCGGCCGTTGCGCATGCGTGGTGTGTCCATTGACATCACGGCCAGGAAAACGGCGGAACTGGAGGCGACGCAACATCGCGCCGAGCTTGCGCATCTGACGCGCGTCACCACGCTCAGTGAACTGTCCGGCTCGCTGGCTCACGAATTGAACCAGCCGCTGGCCATCATCCTCAGCAACGCGCAGGCGGCGCAGCGGCTGATCGCGCAATCGCCTCCGGACATGGCGGAAGTGGCCGAGATTCTTGGCGACATCGTCAGCGAGGACCGTCGTGCCGGGGAGGTGATACAGCGGTTGCGCGCGTTGCTCAAACGCGGCGAAACAATCACGGCGCCGGTGTCAATGAACAACCTTCTGGACGAGGTGCTGCGTCTGGCGCACGGCGATCTGATGGCGCGAGGCGTCACCGTCGCGCGCGACCTGACGGAGGGTCTGTCCAAGGTGAAAGGCGACCGTGTGCAGTTGCAGCAGGTGCTCTTGAATTTGATCCTCAATGGCGCCGATGCGATGTCATCGAATGCCCCGGGTGCGAGGCGGCTTCAGGTCATCACTGTGAACGGCGACGGGTGTGTGCGCGTCTCCGTGAGGGACGAAGGATGCGGCCTGCCAGCGGACGTGGAGAAACTGTTCCAGCCGTTTTACACGACCAAGGCTCAGGGGTTGGGGATGGGGCTGGCCATCTGCCGCGCGATTGTCACAGCGCATGGAGGACGGCTTTGGGCCGAGGCGGCGCAACCGCGCGGAGCGGCCTTTCATTTCGAACTGCCCGTGCCTAAGATGAAAACACCATGAACACGGAGCGGGAATTCGTTTACGTCATTGATGACGAGGCCGGGGTCCGCAAGGCGTTGTCGCGGCTGTTGCGCGCGGAGGGGTTCGAGGTGCGCACGTTCGAGAGTGCGACGGCGTTTCTCGGCGGTTACGAAGACGCGGGGACGGCGTGTTTGATCCTGGACGTATCCATGCCGGAACTGGACGGGCTGGAATTGCAGCGACGGTTGTCGCGATCAAAGGTGCAGTTGCCGGTCATCTTCCTGACGGGGCACGGGGACATTCCAATGAGTGTGAATGCGATGAAGGCGGGCGCGGCGGATTTTTTGACCAAGCCGGTGAACGACGCCGATTTGCTGCGGGCCGTCCGGGCGGCGTTGCGGCTGGCGGCGGTTCGTAACGTTGGGCCCGCCACCACCGATGCGTTGACGGCGCGTCACTCCCGTCTGACGCCGCGTGAGCGGGAAGTGATGGAGCAGGTCGTGGCCGGCAAACTGAACAAGCAGATTGCCGCCGACCTCGGCACGGGCGAGCAAAACATCAAGATCCATCGCGGTCGCGTGATGGAGAAAATGGGCGTTGAATCTCTCGCAGACCTTGTTCGCGCCGCCGAGAAGCTCTCGGACAGGGATCAATCTTCCATTTAACCAAGGTCTAATGGCGCGGCGTGGGATTTTCGGGTTGGATTGAACCCGATGAACCCGACCCGTGCTGTCGTCGCCGTGCTGGACGATGAACCGCAGATGCGCAAGGCGCTGCGGCGTTTGTTGTCCACGCATGGCTTTCGTGTGGACGCTTACGAGTGCGGCGAGGACTTTCTGGCCGGTTTGTCATCGAATCCCGCGGATTGCGTCGTGTTGGACCTGCACATGCCTTACGTCAGCGGTTATGAAGTGCTCACCGTGTTCGCCGAGCAGCGGGTCAACACGCCTGTCGTCGTCATCACAGGGCATGATGAGCCGGGAACGTCCGAGCGTGTTCGCGCCCTCGGCGCCTCTGCCTATCTGACCAAGCCGGTGGATGAAGCAATCCTGCTCTCTGCCATCCGCTCTGCTTTGGAAACCAACCAACCTTCCACAACATGAAACCAATGACATTCCGCCGCATGACGGCAACCCGCTCCAATCCTCGCATAACAAAACGTTTCGGCTGCCGCGCAATCCTGACGCTGTGCGGGGCGCTTGCCGTGGCGGTGTCACCGGCTCGTGCGGCGGAAAATGGCATCGGGCATTACAATCCCGGCCAGACCGCGGATTTCGCGGACGCTCTGCCCGGGTTTCCCTGTTTTGTGTATGAAAACATTTTCACCTACTACGACGGCAGCACGGGCGGCAGCAAGCGGATGCCGGTCAGCGGTGGTCGCGTGGCCGCCAATCTGGATGCGACCTCTTACACGGATTCGTCCGTTTTGCTCTGGCAGACGCCATTGAAGATCTTCGGCGGCTACTACACCGTGTTCGCGTCCATTCCCTACACCTGGGTGACGGTGTCCGCCGATGTGGAAACACCCATGGGCAGGCAAAGCACGAGTGACAGTGTTTGTGGCATTGGCGACATTTACTTTGCGCCGGCGGCCATTGGCTGGACGAATGGCGATTTCAAATGGGACGTGCGCTTCGGCATTTATGCACCGACGGGCGAGTATGACAACGATCGTCTCGCGAATCCGGGGCTCGGTTTCTGGACATTCGAGCCGGAGGTCAGTTTTTCCTGGTTGAGCAGCAAGATCGGCACGGAAGTGAGCGTGTTTGCGGGCTTCGATTTCAACACAGAGAACACCGATGCCAATTACACATCCGGCGACCTGTTCCACCTGGACGTCACCATCGCGCAGCATCTGCCATTGCTCGGCGGTGTGGCGGGGCTTGGGGCCAACGGGTTCTGGATGAGGAAATTCACCGGCGACAGAGGGTCAGGGGCAACTCTTGGGAGTTTCGAGATGGAGCAAAGGGGAATTGGTCCGGGGGCTTCGTAT
>DAOLDN010000517.1:0-2861 GCA_035327385.1 Verrucomicrobiota bacterium
AAATGGTAGGTGTGGTAACTGCCCACCGCCGAGAGCAACAGGAACAGCACCGCTCCCCCGATGAAGACCGCCATCATCTTGCGGTCGCGCGGCTGGGAGAGGTCCACGACCATTTTGGGCCACACACTGCCGACGCGGCCCAGTTTGCGGCGTTGTCGCCAGGCACCGGCCAGGGTGAGGAACAGGCCGAAGAAGAGGAATCCGGGCGCGACAAAGTAGGTGAGGATGCCGACATAGGGATTGGACTGGCGCGCCATGGAATCCAACACGAACAGCAGGAAGAACGAGAACAGGCTGCCGACGACGATGACGAGGCCGGTGAGACTGAGCCAGTTTTTGAAGATCGACTGCGGTCGGTCGCCGGGGGTTGGATTGTCGGAGTTCATGGTTTTGGTAGTTTGGAACCGGTTTGTCGGCGTTGTGAATTCCGGTCGTTGTTTGAATCCTTCACGGCGCGATTGTCAACAACAACCCCTGATTGAGCGAAGGGCCGTGTTTCACGGCCCTCCCTCGGTCAATTCCCTGAAGTCAATCGCGACGCGGATTTATTTCTTGAACGTCCGCATGTAATCAATCATTGCCTTGGCTTCCTCGTCAGTGACGCCTTCAGTCGGCTTCATCAATTCCTTGCCATCCGCGTTTTTGAAACCTTCCTTGATGGCCTTGATGCCGGCCGCATCGGTGAGGGCTTCCTGTACCTTGGGGTCGGTGTAATCTTTGGCACCGAGTTTTTTGCCCATGGCGGTCTGGCCCGCGCCGTCCTTGCCGTGGCACTTGGCACAACTTTTTTCGTAGCCGGCTTTGCCGTCCGCCGCAAAAACGATCAACGCCGACATCACGATGACGGCCGAGCAGAGTGTCAGGATTTTCTTCATGGTTCGCTGTGTTTTGTTTTGTTTCGTTCGCCGCCCGGTCGGGCTGCTGCCCTTGGGCTGACACCATCCATCAGTCCCCGCAGCCCGAGCCGGAGCGGCATTTGTACTACGCAGGCATTGTCGTTCCATCGGTCAAAACTCGCGGCGCCGATGTTGGCAAAGTCTTGCCATTTTTTGACCTGATAGTGCTTGCGAAACGGTTGGAGACAGCGTCCGACGGGGGAACGGAAGAAAAGCCGCGGGGCAAATCCCGCGGCTTTTGCGATTGACGCTCTGAGATTACTTCTTGAAATCGCGGATCAATTTGATGAGCGCCTTGACGTCGTCGTCGGTCACGCCCTCGGTCGGTTTCATGGTCGTTTTGCCGTCCTTCTGGACGCCATCCTTGATGGCTTTGGCCATGTCCTCGTCTTTCATCTGGGCCTGGACCTTGGCGTCGGTGTAATCCTTGATGCCGAGTTTTTTGCCCATGGCGGTGGTGCTGCCGTTGCCGTCCTTGCCGTGGCATTTGGCGCATTGTTTGTCCCAGATGGTCTTGGCGTCCTCAGCCTGGGCCAGTGAGACGCTCAGGCCAAGGAGCGCCGTCAACAGAAGCGTTGCTTTGGTGATGACTTTCATAATTGCTGCGATGGTGATGTGGTTCTGTTTGGTGGCCAGACTGCATCAGAACCGGTATTGCAGGCTGGAAAATACTGCGTGTGACTCAAAATTGTTGTTGCCGCCGGACGTGTCGTCTTCGCTGTGGAAATACGCATACCGCAGGGTTAGACGCAGGTTGTTGGAAACTCTTCGGGTGATGGCCGCCGTGATGCCGTATTCCTCGGTGTTGGCGCCCCAGATGACGCCGTAGGCCGGGTCGGTGCTGCCATTGTCGGCCTTGTAGTAAAAGCAGCCGGCGTTCAAATCGGTCTTGTCGTCCACCACAAATCCGGCGTCGAAGTTCAGCGTCCAGTAATTGTTCTCGGCCTCGGAAACCGCGTCGGTGTAATCCGAGGTCGGAGTTTCAGTCTCGCTGCAAACGTAGTTGAATCCCGCCTGAAGATAGAGCCGCGACCACGGTGCCCAGGAGACGTTCTGGCCGAAGATGTGGCTTGTCGTCTTGCCGGATTCCTCGTCGTCGAGACCGGAGATGGAATCGGGGTCGGTGTAAATTTTTGTCTGCTGATATTCGTAACGGCTTACGAGTGTCACATTGCGGAACGGCCTCAACGTCAGGCGTGCCGCACCGTCGTAGGTTTCGAAGGTTTGCCCAACGAAATAGGCGGGATAACGGTTGGCGGAATTGTTCGGTGTGTTGTCCACGTCGTTGTCGTAATCGTATTCGTTGCGTTTGTAATAACCGCTGAGGTCCACGGTGAGTTTGCGGTGCGGATACCAGCGCGCTCCGGCGGTGTATTTCTGGAAGAAACGACATTCGTCCGTGCGCCGGTCCACGATGGAACCCGTGCCCATTCCCATGCCGCCGTTTTCGTCGAGCCTGCCGTCACCCTGGGTCCACTCGCCGCGTGTGTAGAAAACCCAATTGGTCACGCCCGTGTAGCGCGCCTCCAACCAGCCTGTGACATCGAGGGAATCGCCGTCGGAATCGCTCGCCCTGTAGGTGGCCGCACTGGTGCCCTGAGTTTGATAGCCGTCGGAATCGGCGTTCCAATCCACCTTTTGAACGCGCAACGAAGGGATGACCACCAGCGTTTTGGTGAGCATGGCCATAAGGTTGACGTTCATGACGTAGTCCTGACGGCAGAAGCTGCCGGACAGGTTCGTATAGCCCAGGCCGTTCAACGCGTTAGGTGATTGGGCCGCGTCGAAGGTGCTGCCGTAAATGCGGCTGCCGGAGATGTCGCCGTCGGAATTCACAAACTGATAGCCCGTCGTGAACAGCAGCGTGGGCTTGATCCACGTCTCGGTGAACCCGTGCGCGCTGAACATGTCGTAACTGGTTTTCTGGCGGTCGGTGATCTTGCGTTCCACGGCGGGTTCGTTAGG
>DAOLDN010000518.1:0-2856 GCA_035327385.1 Verrucomicrobiota bacterium
CCGCCAACGCTGTCGCTGGAACAAATCGGGGACGATCTCATCATCACCGCAGTCGGCGGGCTGGCCGGAGGCACGAATTATCTGGTGGCGTCCACGGAACTGAACACGCCGCGATCGCAATGGGCGCGTGTGGCGACAAACAAATTCGACCTCACCGGCAGCGTTCGCGTGACCAATAGGATCAATGCCGGCCTGCCCGCGTTGTACCACGGCCTGGAGCTTCAGTAAGAAGCCGGCGCAGCGTGAGCGTCAATCCTCCGGACGTTCGCCGCTGGGAGCCATTTTCACGAGTCGAGGCATGAATTCGCCAAGAACCGTCACGAGGTCCTTCTGCGCAGCCATCACGTCGCGGATGTTTTTGTAGGCCATCGGCACTTCGTCCAGGCCGGCGCTGAGGAGTGTGACGCCCTGCTGTTTGAGAAAACGGTTCACGTCCTTCCAGTTGAACTTTTCGTTTGCGGCCTTCCGGCTCATGGCGCGGCCCGCGCCGTGCGACGCCGAATGGAGCGATTCGGGATTTCCCCTGCCACTGACCACGTATCCCGGCGTGGCCATCGAACCGGGAATGATCCCCAGCACGCCCTCACCCGCCGGCGTCGCGCCCTTGCGATGCACAACGACTTCGCGCTCGACGCCGTCAATGACGTGCTTCTCCTTCCACGCGAAGTTGTGATGATTCTCCAGATCCAGCAGGACCCGCGCACCGAGATGTTGAGCGATGTGATGATGAATGCACCAGTGATTGGCCGCGGCGTAGCGTCCCATCAACTCCATCGCGTCCCAATACTCGCACCCTTCCTGCGAATCCAACGGCAGCCAGGCCAGCCGCAACAGTTCGGACGGCAACGACGAACGGCAGCGACCGAACGCCAGTTTGCTGTAATGGTCGCAAACCGCGGCACCTGTGCCCCGGCTGCCGCTGTGCGACAACAGCGCCACGTAACTCCCGGCTTCAAGGTCGTTGACCTTCGAGTGCGCCGTGAACACGCCGAATTCCACGAAGTGATTCCCGCTGCCGCTCGTGCCCAGTTGCGCCCACGCGCGATCCTTGTTCTGTTGCGTCACACCGCTGACCGACCAGTCCCCGTCCATCACCTCGTGTTCGCGGCGTTGCTTGAACGTCGCTCCCACGCCAAAGCGCGTTTCCGACTCGATGGCGCGGGCGAGGCGATCCTGCCTGTTTTCCAGGTCGCGCAATGGAATGTCCAGCACCGTCATCTTCATTCGACATGCGATGTCCACGCCCACCGCGTAGGGAATCACCGCGTTCTCCGTGGCCAGCACGCCGCCGATGGGCAGGCCGTAACCCACGTGGGCGTCCGGCATCAACGCCCCCGCCACCGACACCGGCAACAAACACGCCTTCTCCATCTGCATCACCGCTTCGTGCTCCAGACCGCCGCCCCACTGACGGTAATGGACGGGTTCGGCACGCGGCGGCGGCGGCGCATTGATCAACGCTTTCGCGAACTCCCGGCGCAGATCGTCCGTCAGAAAGTCCGTAGGTTTGGCGACAATCGCCCTTACTTCCTCCTCCAATCGCGATTTGTCACCGCCGCCGAGAATGAACCGTGAAACAAAATCCGTCGCGCGCCGAGTGGCTTCGCCCAGCGGCACTCCGAGACGGATAAAATCCTTCGCGTTCATCAAATGGATCTCGTTTGAGTTGAAATGGCGGATTCGGTTCTGTGGTCAGCGTCGCGGGATTTCCGGTTACGCGCCAAATACAAATAACTCCGTAAAAAATCTTGCAATGCAAACGCGCAACGGCATATTGGCGGCCCTTTCGGATCGCGGGGTGGAGCAGCCTGGTAGCTCGCAAGGCTCATAACCTTGAGGTCCTGGGTTCAAATCCCAGCCCCGCAACCAATTTCAGCCCCGCTTGCCAGCGGGGCTGTTTTGTGCCCATGACGGCGCTTTATCAAGTCTATGTTCTTCGCAATCTGGCGGGCAAATTTTACATCGGCCTGAGTGAAAATGTCTCATGCGTCACCCCAACGCTGTCCACCAAATCGAGGCAATCCCGCTTCCCCTCACCCCTCCTGCATGGAACGGATGATCTTCAGACCGAAACGTTCGTTGGGTTCGAGCACGCGGCCATGCGCCTTGAGTTCGCGCAGCGCGGCGATTGTCATGCAAAAGTCCACCGCTGTCAACGGACGCCCCCGCACCACACGCCTCTGCCATCGGTCCGCGTCGGTGATTTCCTCAATCTCTTCCGACGGCCCGGGATGAAACGAGATGTTCCATTCGTCCTTGCGGATGTAACCGTCCTTGTCCGTTTTGGAGCCGAACCAGTCATCGCACAACAGCATGCAGACGGAGCGCCCTTGATTGCCGCCCAACCTGTAAAAGGCCATCCGGGCGTCGGTTTCGGCGAAGTGATGATAAATGAATTTCGCCGCGCCCTCGGGATGCGGCGTGAACTGGATCTGGAATCCGAGTTTGACGCCCGCCTCCGAACCGGGATCGGTTTCAAAACACAGGTTTTCCTCCAGCACCCAGATAATCTCCGTGGAATGGCCGCGCGAGGTCAGCAGCGATTTCCAGGCGTCGAGTGCGTCTTCAAAAGGCGGACGGCGATGGGTGCGGGCGGTTTCCATGCGCAGATTAGGCAGGTTTGAGCATCGCGCAGTCAATAAAAACGTGAGCCGCCCGCGAAAATTTTGGGCGCGTCCAGCGGACGTCTTGGCACGCTGCTTTCTGACGGGTCGCCCGCCTCCAATCCTTGACGTTCGCGCCGGCTTGTGTTGTCTGGATGGCGCTCTGTTTATTGCGGAAATCCAAAAATGATCGAACTCGAAACAGCCTTGCAGCGGATTCTGGCGGCAATTCCAATCGCCGGCAGCGAACAGG
>DAOLDN010000519.1:0-2854 GCA_035327385.1 Verrucomicrobiota bacterium
TTAACGAGGGGGGTTTTTCCCGTTTACTACCCTTACGTTTTCCGGTGGACCGGGGTGGGCCCCCCCGCCACTATCGAAAAAGCCGCCACGTTTTTCGTGACCACCGCCCCCGCACCCACGATGCTGCCTTTGCCCACCGTCACACCGGGCATCAATACTGCATTGGTCCCGATGTCCGCCCATGCCTTGACACGAACCGGTTTGATTTCCAGGTCGGTTTCGATGATGGGCCTGTCAACGGGCAGGCCGGTGTGCGCGGAGCCAAGAACCTTGGCACCCGGCCCCCAGCCGACGTGATCTTCCATGACAAGATTGCGGGCATCGAAATAGGATTGCGGGCCGATCCAGACGTGATTGCCGATGCGCGTGGTGCCGTCGAAACGACCCTGGATGTAGGTCTGTGCGCCGATAAACACGCCGTCGCCGATTTCGAATGTTTCGAGATGTTTGAAGCCGACGCCGATGCCGATCTTGACGCCGTGTCCGAACTTTCTGGCGACGGCTCTCCAGATGGCGCGGCGCATCAGGTGATCCAGTTCGCCTTCGCCGTTGGCGAATCGCGCATACTGTTCCACCAACGCGGCTGGCGGATAGGACGCGCGCAGGTGACGCGACAGTTCAACCTCATACGGGGCGTCGGCGGCAATCTTGCGCCTGCCGTGAACGGCGGGAACGATGCGCGATTTGCTGTTCGATTTCATAAAGGGCTGCCGCTCGTCTCCATCCAAGTCCGCACACTCTAAGGAAGTCCGCTTTTAGTTCAACACGTGAAAACCGCTACAATACTGTCGGACACAATACGGACAAGGGGATGTAGCGTTACCGTGCCGACGCATACTCCACCCAATGGCGACCCGGATTGTCGCAGCGTCACGGGCCGGAAGGCGGACGCAACTTTCTGAAAAGTTCGCGGGTTTCGCGCTCCGTCCTTCCTCCGTGGTCCTTTACGCTGTGAATGATTGCCGAGCCGCGTTTAAGCAGGTTTTCCGGCGTGTCCGGCAGACCGCGCCAATGACAGGCGAACGGTTCGCCCACACCACCGAAGTCCCGGTAGTGCAGCCCCGCCGCCTTGACGCACAACGCCTGCACGTCATCGGCGGGCACGGGAGTTTTCAACCACCCACACGGATGATCCAGATGTCCGTGACGGTCCAGTTCCCTGAGACAATGACGGGACAACGCGTAAGCGCCGCCCTGGCAATGGTCGCCGACGCGATAGCCGTTGATGAACGCCTGACGGATGGTGTTGCGAATCCGCTTGTAGTCGCCCCACAGTCCGATCTGCACATCCGGCAGTTTCCTCAACCGCGTCATCCGCCAGAGCGCAAAAGGCCGGAGCAGCTTCTCCAGTCCAAGCCCCACTCCGCGAACCCATTCCCGGTCCGGTTCGGTACCATCCGCATAATATCTCGAACCCAGCATCCCGACACTCGTATCTTCGGCGAACTTGGAAATGATTTTGGCCGAGAACGGAGCGATGGGCAGCGCATCGGTATCCATCTTCAGAACGAATTCCACGTCCATGCCAACGAACTGTTTCAATCCCGCAAGCACCGCCGGGGTGCAGGCACCTTCCCAGCCGAAACCACGACCGCGCCGCGGATTGGCGATGACCATCGTCCGTTCGCGCGGCAATCCCGGAATGGCCTTGAAGAAATCCCGTCCCGGCATCGCGTCGTCGGCGATCAAGAGATGAAAATTGGCCGGCTCATGGGCTTCCAATGCCTGGACCGTGTCCTGCACGCGACCGATTTCGTCCCCGCCCGGTCCAACCGGCAGGATGACTCCAAATTGAGGTTTCATTCAATGACCACGACTCCCGCAACCGTCGTTGATTCTATCCAGCGCGCCTGCTTCGCAACGACCTGTACGCCTGCACCGCCGCCGCCACGACGCCGATGCGTTTGAGAGCGCGTTTGATCAGCACCCAACCCATCCGGACGGTTGCCGAACCGTGGACACGTCTTGCATCCGAATGGACTCTTCCAAGCCAGCCGGGTTGCGTTCGGAAATCCGCCGGCTCAAGCGCTTTCTGCCATTTGTAAAATGTGTCTTGGAAAACCCGTTTGCGCAGCGCGCGGTCCACTTTGACGTGATCGCAAACATACGCCTGAATGGAAAACTCCTCCGCGCAAGCAGTGGCCAGTTTTGTCGTGTCCCGCGTGGAGCGACCGTGTGAGCGGAAGTAATTCAACGGTTCGGCAACAAACGCAACGTCGGATTCCAGCAGCACGCGCACCCACGTCCACCAGTCACCGGCCAGCCGCATGCGTTCCGCGCCCTGAACGGCGCGGATGAGCAGGTCCTTCTTCACCACCACCGCGCTGGCGTTGGGAACCGTGTTACGCTGCACAAGATAACGCGCAACCTCATCCGGCCCGCGATTCACAAAATCCTGACGCCATCTGGTCGCATCCACAGGTCGCGTCCAATGCTCCCACGTTCCGGAGACGTGATTGTGCTCGTCCACTGCATACGACTGGCAATAAGCCAGTCCCACAGCAGGGTTGCTTTCCAGCCGCGAAACCAACACTTCAAGCAACCGCGGGTCCGCGTAATCGTCCGATTCCGCGATCCACAGATATTTGCCGGAGGCGAGGCTCGCTCCCAGTTGCCACTGTTTGAATGGAGTACCGCCGTTTCGTTCATTGAACTGAAGCCGCATCCGCGTCTTCTGCGCGTAACGGCTCAACACTTCGCGGCTGTTGTCAGTGGAGCAATCGTCCAGCGCGATCAGTTCGTAATCGCGAAATGTCTGCGCCAGGATGCTGTCCATGCGTTGAGGCAGAAACCTCTCATGGTTGTAATTGGGCACCAAGACGCTGACCAGTGGATTCATGGCGGGTCGAGGTTC
>DAOLDN010000520.1:0-2850 GCA_035327385.1 Verrucomicrobiota bacterium
ATCTATCAGGGTCAGAAAGGCGCGACTTCGACGAAACATGGATCATCGCCCGCTCCGCTCACGGACAAACCGGGCCCGCCGGTGAAACTCCCGGATCAGGCGCATTGATGGCCAGGGTGGACGAGAAGGAGGTTCCCATGCCGCTCAAACGCACCGATGTGCGCGCGGCCGTCAGCGGTTACATCGGTGCGGTGGAAGTGGAACAACAATTTCATAATCCTTACACGAGCAAGATTGAGGCGGTGTATGTGTTTCCGTTGCCGCACAACGCGGCGGTGAACGAGTTCATCATGACGATTGGCGACCGTCGCATTCGCGGCATCATCCGCGAACGTAAGGAGGCGGAGGAGATTTATGCTGCCGCCAAAAGCCAGGGCTACGTGGCTTCATTGCTCACGGAGGAACGGCCCAACATCTTCAAGCAATCCGTCGCGAACATCGAGCCGGGCAAGGAGATTGACGTCACGATCAAATACTTTCACACGCTCGAATACGTGGATGGCTGGTATGAGTTTGTGTTCCCGATGGTGGTCGGACCGCGCTTCAATCCGCCGGGCATGAAAGACGGCGTCGGCGCTGCGCCACGGGGCAAGGCGGGCGCGTCCAGCCAGAAGACCGAGATGCAATACCTCAAACCCGGCGAACGCAGCGGTCATGACATCTCGTTACGGGTGGACGTGGACGCAGGCGTGCGAATCGAGGAGTTTCAATGCAAGACCCACGACGTGACCAATTCAACGTCGGCGGACGGAAAACTCACCGTCGCTCTCCAGCCGCACGACAGCATCCCGAACCGCGACTTCGTTCTGCGTTACCGCGTCGCGGGCGAGAAGATCAAATCCAGTCTCATCACGCATCGCGACGAGCGCGGCGGTTATTTCACGTTGATGCTGTTTCCACCGATGGATTTGAAGAACCTCAAACGCCACCCGTTGGAACTGGTGTTCGTGCTGGATTGCTCCGGCAGCATGAGCGGCAAACCCATCGAGCAGGCGAAGAATGCCATCCGACGCGGTCTGGCGTTGATGCGCCCGGACGATTCCTTCCAGATCATCAATTTCTCGACATCAGCCTCACAACTCGGACCGAAACCGCTGGACGCGAACACGGAGAATGTCCAGCGCGGCCTGGATTATCTCAACAAGCTGAACGGCGATGGCGGCACGATGATGATCGAAGGCATCAAGGCAGCGTTGGATTTCCCGCACGACCCGCGACGATTGCGGTTCGTGATTTTCCTGACCGACGGTTACATCGGGAACGAGGCGGAAATCCTTGGCGAAATCCACAACCGCCTGGGTGCGTCGCGCATCTTCAGCTTCGGAGTCGGCTCGTCGGTGAACCGCTACCTGCTCGATCACATGGCCAAGCAAGGTCGCGGCACGGTGGCGTATCTTGGTTCGCGCGACGACGGCGCGAAGGTGATGGAAGCGTTCTTCGAGCGCACCAGCCATCCGGGATTGACGGACATCTCGATTGACTGGGGCGGAATGCAGGTCAGCGATGTGTTTCCCCGCGCGACACCCGATCTCTTCGTCGGTCGTCCGGTGATTCTGACGGGACGATTCAACGGCGATGCCGCGGGCAAAGTGCGTTTCACCGGCAAGGCGGCGGGAACGATGTTCGAATTCAACGTGCCGACACCAAGTGCCGACAAACTCGCGTCCAACAACGGCCTGCCCAGCGTGTGGGCGCGGATGAAAATCGCCGATCTGTCGGACGAATCCACTTGCGCGCCGAACCCGGAATTGCCGGAGCAGATCAAACATCTCGCGCTCGACTATGGGTTGATGTCCCCGTTCACGGCGTTCGTGGCCGTGGATTCATCGCGGCAGACCGAAGGCACGGAAGGCACGACCGTGCCGGTGGCCGTGCCCGTTCCTGAGGGAGTGAAATACAGCACCACCGTGCCTGAGAATTGATCCGTTCAACGAAAGGAGATGCCATGAAGATTTCAACGACGCTGCTGACTTTGGCGTTGCTCTGCTTGCTGGCAGGTTGCACGAAAAAGACACGCTCCATTTCGCAGTCGGGTTACAACGCCGCTCCAGCCCATGCCACACAAGTCACTCGTGAGTTGAGTGAGTTCGAGGTGCTGGGGATTGATCCGAAAAAGTCCGTGATCGAGGAAGACATCCAGAACGCCGCCCGCCAGAGCAGTCCGGTGCAATTGTCGCCCGGCAATACCATCCTGCTGGTGCAGTCCGGTGCTGTGTTCCCGGACGGGCCGATGGTGGCTGAGTTGGGCAAATCCTTCCGCGTGGTGCCGTTCACAGGCGTGCCCAATACCGGCGGTCACGAAACCCGGGCGGCCGGCGTGCCGATTGAAACAGTGAGCGGCCAGCGTTACACGACTGCGTCACCTTCGACTGATCCCGCCGCCTATTCCCGCATGCTGCGACTGGTGGCGGCGCGCGCCGGAGCGACAACCGTGGTTTGCTACTGGGGCATCATCGAATCCGGCACGGAGGATTACGCGACCAAAACAATTTCATGGATGCCGTTGTTGAACCGGGTCGTGCTGGATGAACGTCAACACATGAGGATCCAATTGAAGATGGCGGTCGTGGACGTGGCGAGCGGCAACTGGTCCGTGTCCAGCGTCCAGTCTCCGACGACCACAAAATGGAGCGCGCGGTCGGGCCGCGAAGCCGCTGATCAGAAACAGGTGGAATCGCTCAAAGTGAAAACCTACCAGATTGGCGCCCGGGAACTGGTGCGCCTGTACGCGCCTGCGGGCCAGACGACAAATCAGGCGACCCGATAAAAAACGGCTGGCATGCGAACGGTCAGTGGCCCAACCTTGTCCCATGAATCGCGCCTTCGCATTGTTGCTTTGCCTCGCGACGG
>DAOLDN010000521.1:0-2850 GCA_035327385.1 Verrucomicrobiota bacterium
CGTTGTTTATCCGCCGTCGTGGGTTGCGGCTTCTTGGGGGGCGGCATCATTCCGGCCCTGACGTTCTTGAGAACGCGCCACCAGAGGTCGCGGTCTGAATCCGAGACCGATCCTGGATCAAACCCGTCAAAGTCCACGCCGCCGCGGTCCATTCCATCGCCGTGGCAATCGTAGCAATACTCCTTGATGATGGGTTGAACGTCGCGACGAAACTCCAGCGGCTCTGCCGTCGCCACCGACACCAGCGACACAAACAGCAGGCTCCCCAAAACGGTCAGGCTTGCCCGGATGATGTCGGCTGCGATCATGATGCAATATGGGTCAATTTGATGTTCTCAACACGATGACTTCCCGCGACACGCTGGCAAGTCGCGTGGGAGCACCTGTTTGAGACGCAAACATAATGAAACCATTCAAGCGGACTGGCAACTTTTTGCAGTCAGCAAAAACTGACGACATCGCCGCTGGAGACAGGCTGCAAACCGGACAATTCGACAGAATGCATCAGCGCGTGGGGGTGGATTCGCCCCGTATCACGACCGTGGCAGGGCATGGCGGCTTGCAATGCCGGTTAAACTGTCGTAGAAGATAGGCCGCTTCGGTGGCCAGTTTAGCTCAGTGGTAGAGCAACGGTTTTGTAAACCGTCGGTCGTCGGTTCGAGTCCGACAACTGGCTCCAGTTTGCATGTAAACAGTGTAAAGCGGTGACAAACGGAGTCAATATGAATGTTCCAAGGTGTGAGGCTTTGAGGCGTTACAGCGTTTTGCTGGTCAAACTTGGTGAGATTGAAGGCGTCGCTGAAGCTGTAAATCGGGAGATTGCATCACTTCCGGGTCGCATGGCTGAAGAACTTCCCGCATCTGAAGTGGTGCAGGCTGCGCGCTATTTGTATTGGCACACGGAAATGCCGCCCCAGGCTATCGCAGAGGGATTGCTGAAAATGGAGTGGCGTGTAGATAGTTTTCTTGATCGCATTGGCCCAATCACTATCGAAGTTGAGTGTGATAGGTGCCATCATCTGATGGAGTGCCGAAGCCGAAGCAAGCGCGATGAGGTGCTGCGTGATGCAAGTCGAAATTGTGCGAAGTATGCGGAGGGGTATCGCGTGCTGTGCTCTCGTTGCTGGTCAGAGGTTCAGCAGGAACGTCTCCTAATGCGGCAATACTGAGCGCCGTTGGGCATGATAGTTGACCGATTGGCTACACTGGGCGCGCATGACGCTCAGGGAATCTCTCTTGCATTGGGCTGCGTTGAGAGCGCCAGTCGTAAAGCCGTCAACGCGGCAGTATCACGGGGAACTCATTGAATACATCTGCCGTCTCTGGCCGGATCGGTGTGACTGGCCGGCTGTGCAAATCTCCGAACTGGACGTGGGCGCGTTCATCCCTCGCATCTCTGATCTCTCGTCGTCGCGTTACAACGGCATTGTGACGATGTTGAAGGCTACGATCCCCACGGCCCGCGTGTTGAGGCGGCGGCGCATCCAGGTCAAAGAGCGGGCGCTATTGTCGCAATTGGAGTTCGCCAGGCTGTTGGATGCACTGGACAAGCGGCCACGGTCGCACGCGGGGCTGGTGATCCGGTTTCTGGCGCACACGGGTTTGAGGATCAATGAAGCGCGGCAATTGAAGTGGAGTGACGTGCAGGCGGATTATTTTCTTGTGCCCGCGTCGGTGACGAAGAATGCCAGGGTGAGGGTGATCCCGTTCGTCAATGGCATTCGCGAGACGCTGGAGGGCCTGCGGCGCGTCGGCGACGGTGAACACATCCTGCCGCAGTCGGCGGCGAAACGTTCGCTGGCGACGGCCTGCAAGCTGGCCGGGCTGCCACGGTTGACGCATCACGACTTTCGGCATCTGTTCACGACGCGCTGCATCGAATCAGAGGTGGACGTGGGGACTGTAGCCAGGTGGCGCGGGGATCGCGACGGCGGTGCGATGTTGCTCAAGTGGTATTTTCACCTGCTCGATCCGCACAGTCGGCGGATGGCGGCAAAGGTGAAGGTGTGACGCACCAGGCTGCCGCGGTGGACGCCGTGGCTGGCGTCGGTGGATCACTTGAACAGCGAGCCAAAGGGCGTGAGCTTGACGAGGGAGGATTTGAACGCGCCACATTTCTTGCGGCGTGCGAAGCGGCCCGTCTTGCGCGAGCGGCAGACGCGGCGTTTGGATTTCCAGGTCTTCATATCAGTTGCCGCCGCGCCGTTCGCGGGCTTCGCGCTTGATGTCCTCTGGCGTGCGTTGAGCCCAGGCTTCAAGCTCGTTCCAATCCTCTGCGGACGGTACCCAGCCGGGCGGTTTGTTCGCGTGCTGGCGATAGATTTCCAGTCCGGCAACGATGGCTTGAGCGGCGAGAATGGCGGTCGTGTTCATGGCGGTGCGAGTTGGTAGATGAGGTTGATCAGGCTGGTGGCAAGCGCGTCCAGATCGGGAGAACTCGCCGATGTGTAGTCGGCACGAGCGGCGCGCACTGCCACCAGAAACGCGGCGTGGAAGTCAACGATCTTGGCGTCAATGCTGGCCTGCTGTTTTTCTGTGACGCGACCGGCAGCGACTTCGTCGCCGTAGAATCGCTCGGCTTTGTCCACTGCGGTCTTTACGTCGGCGAGAGTGAGATACGCGACGGCGCGCGGCTCTGTGTTGGTGTTGGCGCAACCGGTGGTGAGAAACAACAGTCCGGCCGTCAGCGCCACCAGTGCCGCGGTTGTCGCCACGGGAGGCGTCGTGGACCGCTGGTCTTCGTGTGACTGGACCGCGCCGATGCCGGAGCGAAGGAACGCCATGCCGATGGCCAGCAGCGCCACGTAAGCTTCGTCGGGCACAACCCACCAGCCCTGCCAGCGCCCGAAC
>DAOLDN010000522.1:0-2841 GCA_035327385.1 Verrucomicrobiota bacterium
CGCCGGCGACGCCGCCGCCGCCGGCGTGATACTGCCGCCCGGTTACAGCTACTCCTTCGAGGCCCAGCGCAAGCTCGTGCGCTTCGCCCCCGGAAGCCTTGGGCCGCTCTCCATCCAATTGGGCGAAGTCCGGGCCATCTGCGACATCCTCAACAACGCCAAGATCAACTCCCTGGACAGCATCCGCCGCGAACGCGTTTCCACTGACGACCTGAACGGGCCGGTGACTGACTATTTGGACACGCCGGGCCAGACCAACGAACTGGCGGTGTTGACGCCGTATGAAGTCAGTTTCCGCTGCTTCAGCCCGGAACTGTCGGAAGTCATAGCCGGATTCGCAAACTCCCCGCATTCAATCGTGGTCAAGACGGTGAACGTTGAACCTGCGCCGTCGGAAATCGGTGTCGGAGCGGAAGCAACCGGAGGTCCGATCCAATACATTCCGCCTCCGCCCGGCCCCGTGACCGGTCCTGGTGCGGTGGGCGTGCCCCGGATGCGTGGCGAGGACGATTTCTATCGTGTTCCCGCCATGGTCAGGCCGCCCCCGACTTACGCGACACCATCCACGGCTGCAACCGCCCGACCTGGAGGATTGCAGCCGTTCATCAACGAGAAACAACTGCGCGTCACGCTCCTGCTCGAAGTCGTGAAGCTGTTGCCAAAACAACAACAACAAGAGTAACCGCGCATGGATCTGCTCAAGAAACATTACGAAAAAATCCTGCTGGGCCTCGTGCTTGTCGGGCTGGCCGTCGGCACGGCGTTCCTGCCCCTGATGATCACCGGTGAACGACAGGACCTCAACGAGAAGGCCAACCAGATACTCAGTGTCAAGGTCGAGCCGTTGCAGCAGCCTGATCTGGCCCGGCAAACCGATGTTTTCAAACGCACAGAGACGCCGCTGACGCTGGACTTCTCCACAGGCAACCGACTGTTCAATCCCGTGCCGTGGGTCAAATCCACCGACGGCAGACCCATCAAGGCGCAGGAAGGAAACATCGGACCCAAGGCGGTGACAGTTACCAAAACCTCGCCGCTCTTCACCATCATCTCGCTGGAGAATGTCAGCGTGTCCGAAACGGGAGTTCGCTACGTGGTCGCCGTCGAACGTCAGGCGGCGCAGACTGCGGCGCAACGCCGCAAGAAGCCCTACTACGCATCGCTCAACGACAAGAATGACGTGTTCATCATACGCGAGGTGCGCGGCCCCGCGGAAGCGCCGACGGAACTGGTGCTGGAACTCGGCGAAACGGGCGAGTTGATCACGCTCGGCAAGGATGCTCCATTCAAACGTGAGGATGGTTATCTGGCGGATTTGAAGTACGATCCCGAACGCAAGACCTGGACGGCCCGGCGCGTGGGCATGGAGATTTCCTTCGGCGGCGAAACTTACATTGTCGTTGCCATCAGCAAAGACGAGGTGGTATTGTCAGCAAAATCGAACAACAAAAAGACCCCGATTCCGTACCGACCCGCACCTTGAATCAGAGATCAGAGCGCAGTTCAATCAAACGAGAGAAGTGACCCATGACTAAAGCAGCATCCGTTTCCATTGGTTTGGCAGTCCTGATAGCCGCCGCCGCACCCGTATGGGCGCAGAGCGCGTCCACAGACACGGCCGTTCAGGAAGCCATCCGTCGTCAGGCCGAAACCATCACACTCCGCCAGAAACTTTCGGAGGCGCAGGCGGCTGCGGCCCGCAAGGACCTCCCGGCAGCGGCCAGATTGTATGACTCCGCCTACGAACTCTCACAACGCGTCGGCAGCGGCGTGGAACAGGAAACGGCCCAAACCGTCGCGGGCCTCGTCTCTGTGCGGCTGACGCTGGCGCGCGCCGCCCAGTCAGCAGGAGACTACAACGAAGCCGGGGCGCAAATCAGCAGGGTGCTGAAGGTGGACCCAAAGAACTCACAGGCCTTGGAGTTGCAGAAGACCAATACTGCGGCCATCGAAGCCCAGCGGGGAAAAATACCTTCTGAGGAGGCTGTTGAGCGCGGCAAAATCATCAAGGAAGAAAAGGTCGCCGCCTCAACTCTGGTTCAGGATGGCAAACTGCTTTTTGAAATGGGCAAGCTGGATGAAGCGGAATCCAAGCTCAAACAGGCGCTGACAATTGATGGGGGCAATCAGGCCGCGATTCAATATCTTGGCATGATTGAAGACGCCCGGCTCAAACGCGCTCAGGATGTCCAAAAGCTTTTCTCGAAAGATGCCTACGTAAAACTGGAGCAGGCGTGGGAAACAGATGCCAAGAAGGAACAACTGCCCGTCCCCAACCCGTACGCCAAGTCAACGCTGATTCACACCAGCAGCGGACGCCAGCACATCATGAGCAAGCTCAACCAGATCAAGATTGACAGCGTGATCTACGATGGGTTGCCCTTGAGCGAGGTGGTGCGCAATCTGGCCGAGGAAGCCAAGCGCCGCGACCCGGACAAGCGGGGCATCAACTTCCTCATCAACCCAAATCCCGATCGCTCGGCTGTGTTCCAACCCGCACAGACCATAGATCCCAACACCGGACTGCCCATCGTCATGGCCGAAACCGAAGCAGTGGACGTGGCTGGCATCGCCGTCAAAATCAACCCACCGCTCACGGACGTGCGTCTCGCTGACGTCCTCGATGCCATCATCAAAGTGGCGGATCATCCCATCAAATACTCAATAGAAGATTATGCCGTGGTGTTTTCCGTGAAGGGGCAGGAGTCCGCTCCGCTCTATACGCGCACCTTCAAGGTGGATCCGAACACGTTCTACCAGGGCCTCGAAAGCGTTGGAGCATTGAGCTTCGGCGACATTGACACCGGAAGCAGCGGCAGTGGCGGCGGCGGTGGCGGTGGT
>DAOLDN010000523.1:0-2838 GCA_035327385.1 Verrucomicrobiota bacterium
GACGGCGATAATCAGCCGCGTTCACCCGGCGCGCCTTGAAATGATCCTTTTATGAAATCTTGACTGCCATTGCTCGTTTTGCTCCCGGTCATTGCCGCTTGCTCCCTGAACGCTGCTGGCAAAACACACGTTGTCAACCTGCGCGACCACTCGTTCGACTCGGACTGGCGTTTTCTGCGCGCGAATGCGCCGGGGGCGGAAGCGGCGTTCGATGCTTCCAAGTGGCGCGTGCTCGACGTGCCGCATGATTGGAGTATTGAGGATTTGCCGCCGCGCGAAGGTCCGGGTTTGGAACTCTTGGTTGGCATGATCAACCAGCGACGAAGCCGGTCAAGCCGGCGCTGCCCGAGATTCGGGCAAAACCGCAGCAGGGGAGGAAGATGTGAACCAAATCATCCAGTTCCTTGATTCGCATGGCACGCTGATTCTGCTGCTGGCTGGCTTCGTGGAACAGATTGGCCTGCCATTTCCGGGTTCACTATTTGTCGTCGCGGCGGGCGCACTCGCAGCGAGCGGGAAACTTGATCTGATTGCGGTCGTCGGTTGGACGGCGGGCGGTTGCATCCTGGCCGACGCGATTCTGTTTGTTCTCGGACGCTACGCCATAGCGCGTGTCTTCCGGGTGTTTCCCCATTGGCAATCGGTGCAGGTCAAGCTGGAGCGCGCAATGGTCGCCAAGACCATCTTGCACGGGATGCGGATGCTCACGGTGGCGAAATCCGTTCCGTTGGGCCAAGTCGTGGCGATGCATGCCGGCGCGATGGATGTGAACCGGCTGCGCTCCCGCTCCCGCGAGCAGGGACAATCTTCGAGCGGTTCGGTGCAGATTTATTCGTGCGCTCGCGTCCGGACCGGGCGTGTGTCTCATGTGCGGGAATGCCGAGGGGGTATTGTATGTGGGCAAGGCGCGCAATTTGCGCAAGTGGCTGTCCAGCTATCGCGTGGCCAACCCGGAGCGGTTGCCGCGCCGGATCATACGACTGCTGTTTCTGGTGCGACAGATTGAATTTGATGTCTGTGTGATGTCTGTGCCAGCGAAGCCGAGGCCATCCAACCGGAGGCGGAGTTGGTCGGTGCTTTGCAGCCGAGGTTTAATCGTGCGGGTCACCGTTGCGAGTTTGGTCGGGGCAAATTCGGCCTCGTGTTTGGCTTCCTCTAAATCGGCGAACGTTTCTTTCGACGCTTCGCGCCATCGTAATAGGCCAGCGTGAACTGTTCGTAGTCGGTGCCATTGACGCGGTTCGTCTCGGCGTAAACCTTCACCGTGACGTTGCCGCACTTGATGGAAAGAGGTTTTCCGGGAGCGGGTGAAGTCTTCGATTTTATGGGCCTGATTGTCCCCAAACTGCCCCCCCAAAGGTCAATCGCCATCAAAAACAGCCAGCATTCGTTGGCGGAAGGGGTGGGATTCGAACCCACGGTAGCCTTGCGACTACTCCTGATTTCGAGTCAGGTGCCTTTAACCACTCAGCCACCCTTCCAGCCGGGCACAGATTTGTAATCCATCCCTGATGCTGCGGCAATGGTTATTCCTTGGGCATTCCGTCCGGGTTACCAAATCCGGCCGATGCCAGATTGATCTGTTCCCATGCGATTGTCACCTCGCCCGCGAGCACGATGACGTCCGGGGACAATTCCGTGATGCGCATTGCGATGCCGGTTGCCAAAGCCTGTGCCTGCGGCTCATTGCATTGAGGGCGCGGGCGTTTCCCTTTTCGGCCAGTTTGGGGGGCGTGCTGGAACTGGACAGTTGTGAGCTGCTTGTAGTTTCTGGCACTTGCCAATTCCATGAAGTGGCGCACGGCGGCCCCGTTGGAAGCATATCGCCGGGACAAGCCTGAACCGACGCGCTCGCTCGCTCCAACATCGCGTCTAGCGGATGCGTCAAGCAAAGCAATCTTCCAGTATCGCCGCCAATTTATATCGTCCGTCGGTGCCGCCGAATGTCTCCGGTTGATCAAGCGCGCGTCCTCGACCCATTTCAAGCGTGGCTGCGACGATGCCGGTTTTCGCGCGAGGTTTCTTTTGCGGTGGTATTTATCGGCAACATCGTTGTCGCGATATTCGACCAGCCTGCATCACGCGACTCTGTTTGTGGGCACGCCCGGCCATCAGGACGCTCGCGGTTTATCCGATTAAATGGCAGACAGCAACAGGTGCGACATCCATAGGTATAACTACTCATTTCGCGGGAATCCGTGCTTCAAGTATGTTAAACACAGAAGCCTGTGAGTAAGACCATTGCCTAACGCCGTTGAGCCGTAAGACTTCGACATGAAAATTCCCACAGTTCGTACCCAATGAAGTTCCAGAATCGCCTCCTGACGTTGTTTGTCGCCGTTGCGACTTCTCTGACCTCCCTTGCTGATTATCCCGTTGTTTCGCACCGTTACGCCGCCGATCCCACGGCACTCGAATACAACGGGCGGCTTTACCTGTATTGCTCCAATGATGACGAGAACGGAACAAACAGCTATGTGATGTCGTCCATCACCTGCTTTTCGACGGATGACCTGAAAAACTGGACGGATCACGGCGAGGTGTTTCGTGCCAACACCACCTCATGGGCCTCGCTGACCTGGGCGCCGTCGGCGGTTTCCAACAGCAGCCGCGTCTATCTTTATTTCGCGAACGGGGCTGGCAACATTGGAGTCGCGACCAGCAGCGTTCCGACTGGACCGTTTACCGACGCTCGCGGCAGCGCGTTGATTACCGGCTCGACTCCCGGCGCATCCACCTCCACGCAATGGTTGTTTGACCCCGGCGTGTTCATTGACGACAACGGGCAGGCGTATCTTTATTTCGGCGGACAGTATCCCACGAATTCACGGGTCATCC
>DAOLDN010000524.1:0-2834 GCA_035327385.1 Verrucomicrobiota bacterium
TGATGATGGTCATTTTGTTTGGTCGCTTCGGTTCGTGTTCGATTTTGAATTGTCGCCTGGTCCTTCTTTCGCCAGCGGGTCAGTGCGGCCCGAAACGTATAGCACCGTACAGGCACGCCAACAAGCCGCTTGTGAATGTCTGACGGTTCTCAGCGGTTATTGTTCCGCGATGCAGTAAAGATGTTGATGTCCCCGAATGAACAGATCCTTGCCCGCCATCGCGATGGAGGCGTCTGTCTTGTCATCCACCTTGTTGCTGGCCAAGATTTCGAGTTTCGGACCGAGCTTCAAAACAAGGCAGGTGCCTTCGCGACCCAGGACGTAAATGCGGTCCTGCGCGGAAACAAGCGAGGCGTAGATGCCAAAAATGCCCTCCAGCCGTTCGGCTTCGTAATGCGGTTTGCCCGTCTTGGAATCAAAGCAGGACAGGACGCCATTGTTTCCTGAAACGGTGTAAAGAAATCCGTTCACCAGCACCGGGGACGGCACGTAGGGCATGCTCTTGTTGTAGGACCAGCGGATCGCTTCGGGGTTTCCGGTCAGGTCGCCTTTAAGGCCAATCTTGATGGCCTGCGCCGCCGCACCGCGAAAACCGCTGACGGCATAAATCGTGTCCGCATCGGCCACGGGCGTGGGGATGGCGTTCGAGGTCTGACCTCCACATTCCCAGATTAGTTCACCCGTGTCCGCGTCGTAGGCCCGGATTCTTCGCGAATTGACAATGATCTGTTTCTTCCCGCTGTGCTCGACCACGAACGGCGTTGACCAGCCCGTTTCCTCGTTGCGTTTCGTTTTCCAGAGTTCCTTGCCGGTGCGTTTGTCCAGCGCGACGATGAAGTCGTTGTCTGTTTCATCGTCCCAGTTGACAACGATGGAGTTTCCGACCAGCACCGGCGACGCCCCTTCCCCGAAACTGTTGCGCGTCTTCATGTCGCCGAAATCCGTCTCCCACTTGAGATTTCCGTTGAAATCATAGCAGTACAGTCCGCGCGAACCGAAGTATGCAAAAACCAATTCACCGTCCGTGACGGGCGAAGCGGACGCGAAACCGTGGTCGCGATGATGGCCTTCGTGCGGGATTTCCTGTCGAGCGGTTTTCTGCCACAGGGTCCTGCCCGTGGCACGATCAAGGCAAACGATGACGAATTGAAATTCCTGGTCCGGTTTTTCAGCGCGTCCACCGCCCCGTTGCCTGCCTCCGGGCCGCTGGCCTTGGGCATCAGCGGCGGGTGGGTTGGTCTGGCCTGCGGTTGCAGCCGCCACTGCCGGAGACACCGCAGAGTCCGTTGCAGCAGGCGAAGCGGTCTCCGGCTTGGGAACCGGGATGGCCGTGAGAATAAAAACCCGATCTCCCCAGATGACGGGTGTGGACGTGCCCGAACCGGGGATTTTGACTTTCCAACGGACGTTTTTGGAGTCGCTCCATTCCAACGGAGGGGTGGCGTCGGGAGCGACACCGTTGCCGAGCGGCCCGCGCCACTGCGGCCACGTGGATTTGGAATCAGCGGCCAAAGCGCTTTGCACAAGCCCGGCCACCAGCAAGTTGAGGAGGAATGTTCGAGATTTCATGGTCATAATGCAGGACTCACCAGCGTGACTCCCGGTTACAGTGAGATGAAGAAAATGTTCTGAAATTCCTTCGCCCGAGAGACAGCAGCCCCCTCGCACACCTCAATACAACTTTCGAATGTCGCAATCGGGATTTGGGTGACGCTCAACGATTACGCGCGGCTGCTCTGTCAGCAAGAACACAACTGCCAATACGACAAACAACGGCTGCAGCAGAATCAACACACTACAAAGCCACTCAAGCCAGCCAAAAGCCTGTGGCCAACCGCCCCAGAAGGGAGAGGAAGCACAAATGGAAACTGCCATCCAGAGGAGCGACAGAAAACCGAAAAACCGCGCTCGCGGCCTGCGGATGGCCTGGCGCGTGAGCCAACCTCCACCATGAATAATCTGTGCGCTCGATTTCATGTGAGACACACGAAGCCGCCTGACAGTCTATCTCACACCCGCCAGTTCCGGTTCGGATTCGCAATTCTCCTGACCGCAACCACAGTCGTTCTGCTCTGATTGATCGGTGAAACCGTGGTGATCCCAACTCGGGTCGAGGCCGAGGTCCTTGATCATTTGCAGGTCCTTTTCCACAGGCTGGTTCAATGTCGTGAGATAATTGCCGACCATCATCGCGCTTGCCCCGGCCATGAAAATCATGCTTTGCGCATCACGAAGGTTCACGGTGCGCCCGCCGGCAATCATGATTTCCTGCCGAGGCAGAATGAACCGGAAACAGGCGATGGATTTGAGGATTTCCATCACGGGCAGCGGTTCGTTCTTTTCAAACGGCGTTCCAGGGATGGGATTGAGGATGTTGATAGGCACGACGTTCGCTCCGATGGCTTTGAGTTCGAACGCGAGGTCGCGGCGGTCTTCGCGCGTTTCTCCCATGCCGATGATGCCGCCGGAACAAATCTTGATGCCCGCCTTTTTGAGATAACCGATGGTTTCCAGGCGATCATCAAACGTATGCGTGGTGCAGGTCTGCGGAAAGAATCGTCGCGAGCTTTCTAGGTTGTGGCCGTAACATTCCAGTCCCGCCTCCTTCAAACGATCCGCAATCTTCTGGCTCTTGATGATGCCCAGCGAGGCGTCAGGCCGCGTCTTGCCACTCATTTTCAATTCGCGGATGCGGTCGCACACTTCGTCGAGCATCGGTCCTTCTTTCAATCCCTTCCAGGCCGCCACAAGCCCGACGGCGGTGACATTGTTGCGATTGGCTTCGTCCGCGGCCTCCTGCACGGGTTCGGGATCAATGAATCCATACCTTGGCG
>DAOLDN010000525.1:0-2833 GCA_035327385.1 Verrucomicrobiota bacterium
GCGCGAAGGCAGCTACCGCGGCAAGAAATCCGTGGATGCAAAATTCTCGATCAAGCAAAAGCTGGCCTACACCTGCAAATGCGACGAGGCGACGTACGAAAACTTGAAGCTCGCGTTGATGGGTGAGGACGCCGGCAACAACGCCCGCAACGCGCTGGTCGAAGCCGCCGCCGACG
Source organism: Verrucomicrobiota bacterium (assembly GCA_035327385.1). Taxonomy (GTDB): domain Bacteria; phylum Verrucomicrobiota; class Verrucomicrobiia; order Limisphaerales; family JADLHS01; genus DAOLDN01. Next base: position 177 of record DAOLDN010000525.1, read on the forward strand.
TGATGCCGTTCACCGTCGGATCACCGTCCGATCTGCGGCGCTGGTATGATGTATTGATCGCCGGCGTTCAACAGACGCATTTGGCCGGCGCGCTGGTCTTTTTTGGAACGCCGGAAAACGCCACCACCCAGGACACCGGCGACACATTCACTGACAACGGCCACGGACTGGCCAACGGGGACCGGGTGATTCTGGTCACGCTCACCACCACCACCGGAGCGTCTCTGCTCACACCCTACCACGTCGTCGGAGCCGCGGAGAACACGTTCCAACTGTCCGCCACGGCCGGCGGCAGCGCGCTGACCCTCACCACCAACGGCTCGGCAACGTATCTCGCCGCCAAGGTCGAGGACAGCGACTACGGATTCGATCCGGACATGGGCCGCATCAAACCTCTGGTGGCCATCACAACGAACCTTTACGCGTTCATCAGCGGCGAGCAGATCACAACCGCGTCCCCAACGTATCGGAAGAGCTTCACTCCGCTCGAGCAAGCCAGCGTGGAAGGTTACGCCAGGCTTGCCATGTTCTCCGCCGGAGACGAGCAACTCACGTGGGAACACCGCGACTTCTCGTGCAGCGTCACCGTGCAGAACTTCACCGAGAGCAACGGCAAAACACCGGCCATGTTTGACGTGATGCTCACCGTCACTCACGACCGAGGAACGTATTTCGCACCCGACGAAGCCGCCAACTGATTGAAGCATGAACACCGTTGTTGAAACACTGGAGGGCGGTGCGGACGTGGTCGTCACACTGCGCAACGCGCAGGCCAGGCCGGTGGCCGTGAAGGTCCGCAAACTGCCGCGTGCAGAGTACGCGTCGCTGGCTCTGGTCATTGGCGACGAAACGGAATCCGGCGAACTGGCCGAGGCCGCGTTGTATTGCGGTCGCGACGAGGCGTGGGCCGCGGAACTGGATGACGACAGTCTTGACCGCGTGCTTGCGGAGGGCACGCGGCTAAATTTTACGTCCTTCGCGCGCTGGTTCAAGCGTCGCGCGAGAATGCCTCAACTGCTCGTCGCAACGGAGACGCGCCAACTGGTGGAGGCGTCGCTGGAGGTGATCCGGACGATGGAACAGCGCGACTCCACGAGTGGCTCACCAGCCAGGGATACAGAGAATCCGATCTCCGCGAGTGGAGCGACGAGAAGCTGACGTTGTTCGCGCGGCTGGCTCGCAAGCGTGTCGCCAGGGATGAGGCGCGCGCGGACCTGCGGCAGTTGCGCTGCATGGTCGCCGCGCTGGCCCTGCTCAAGGGCGGCGCTCCAGGAAAACAGTTTTATGAAACAACGGAAGCCTCGCTTATAGAGCAGGCGAACGCGGGATTGATTGGCGGCGACGGCCCGCCGGAAAAACAACATGGCCACAAAAATACAACTCGTTCTCGAAGGTCAGGACCAGGCGAGCGCCGCCGTGCGCAAGGTCAATGACGAGGTCGTCGCCCTGGGCCAGAGCGCCAGCGTTGCCGGCCAGCAGACGGCAACGCTCAATACGACGCTCAATGCCGGCACAGCAAACGCCGCCGCGAAGGCGGCCACGGCAACTGCCACGCTCGGAAAGAACGCTGCGCAGTTGCGCGCCGGGTTCGGAGCGCTGCGCGGCGTACTTACAGTGGTCGGTCTCCAAACCTTCCCGCAACTGACGGGCACGATGATGGTGGCCACGTCGGCAATGAGTGGGCTGAAGAACCAGGCCGGACTTACGACGGCCTCGCTGGCCAAACTTGGGGTCGTGGCCGCCGTGTTGGCGGCGACATCCTTTGGCACGGTTAAAAGCTTCGAGAAGCTTTGGGCGGCTGAAAACCGGCTGGCCGAGACGGAGGCCCTGGTCCACGCCCAGAGGCAGTTGCGGGAGCACATCAAACTGCTGGGCGAAACCGGCGAGATCTCCGGCAACCAAATGGAAAAATTCCTCCTTCAACTGACATCGCCAAAATCATTCGAGGACCTGGCCCGGCTGCGAAAGGAAATAAAATCGGTGATGGACGCGCGGTCGCCGGCGACCGGACTGGACCTGGCAAGAGCGAGGGCTGGGATTCTTTCCGCGCGGCGGGGGACCGCGGAAGCGCAAGGCGACATCACCGTGCGCGGCGATTCATTCATGCGTGAGAATGCAGACGAACTGGCCGAGGCATACGCGCAGATCAACCGCGAACTTGCGAAGCAACAACGGCTGCTCCAGGACAGACTCGAACTCGGAGACGAGGACATCCGGCAAAACCTGGAGTGGCTTGACCTTCAGGCGCAGCGCGAGGATGCGATGGCATCCGCAGCGGAGATTGCCAGAGCGCAGCGCGATCGAGAGCGCGCGATCAACGAACAGCGACTCGACGGCGTGAGGAACATGTTCGGTGACATGGCCACCGCCGCAAAGGTGTTCGGTCGCGAAGGCTTGATCGCCTACAAGGCATTCGCCACGGCGGCGGCGTTGATTGACACCTACAAATCGGCTGTGGCCGCGTTCTCTGCCGTGGCGGGAATTCCACTCATCGGTCCGGCGCTCGCTCCGGCAGCGGCGGCGGCTGCAGTGGCCGCCGGTCTGGCAAATGTGGCCATGATCAACTCGCAAAGTTTTGCCGAAGGCGGCTTCACCTGGCACGGCCGCAAATACGAACCAGCCGGCAAGGTGCATCGCGGCCAATTCGTCGTCGCATC
>DAOLDN010000526.1:0-2825 GCA_035327385.1 Verrucomicrobiota bacterium
AACGTCATCGTCCGCAACGTGGACATCATGACCCACGGGCCGAACAACGACGGCTGCAATCCCGAATCCTGCCGCGACGTGCTGATCGAAGACACCCTGTTCGACACCGGCGACGATTGCATCGCCATCAAATCAGGCCGCAACAACGACGGACGGCGCGTTGGGCTGCCCTCGGAAAACATCATCATCCGCCGATGCAAAATGAAGCAGGGTCACGGCGGCGTGACCATCGGCAGCGAGATTTCCGGCGGCGTGCGCAACGTGTTCGTGGAGGATTGCGAGATGGACAGTCCCACGCTCGACCGCGTGATCCGTTTCAAATCCAACGCCGTTCGCGGCGGCACGCTGGAAAACATCTTCGTCCGCAACGTCACGGTCGGCAAATGCGCCGACGCCGCGCTGGAAATTGATTTCGTCTATGAAGAAGGCGCGAAAGGTGACCACAAACCGACCGTCCGCAACCTCGTCATCGAAAACCTGACCATTCAGGAAGTCGCGCGCGTGCTGGACGTGAAAGGCTTCCCCGGTTCTGAAATCAGCGGCGTGCGCATCCACAACTCCAGCTTCAAGGGCATCACCAAACCCGACACCATACTGGAAGCCGACGTAAAACTGGTGGACTGCGTGGTGGAAAAGAAACAATAGGAAGTTCCAATCTCCAACATCCGAGCACCAGAGAATAAACAAGCTCCAAACATCAAACCCGCCGGCGCGTTTCCTGCGCAGGGCGGGTTTGATTGTTTGAAGTTTGAAATTTGGAGCTTCTCTGGAGCTTGGTGTTTGGTGTTTGGAGCTTTTCAGCGCCTGCGTTTGCCCGGCGCAAAATGGTAGCCGCCCCGAACGCGAACGCCGCGTGCCTTGCCCGGAAATCCAGCAGCCGCACCGGCCTTCTGCTCCTCGAACAGCGCGGTGTATTTGTAATCGAATCCCTCCAGTTTCACGCGTTCGATCTTCTTGCCGATGAAACGCTCGATGGCGAACACGTGGCTCGCATCCTCCGCCACCATGATGGTGAACGCGTCGCCCGTGGCCTCCGCGCGGCCCGTGCGACCGATGCGATGCACGTAATCCTCCGGATGCTGGGGCACGTCGTAATTCACAACGTGACTCACGTCCGCAATGTCCAGTCCGCGAGCGGCAATGTCCGTGGCCACCAGCACCTCGTAACGTCCGTCGCGAAAGCCGCGCAAGGCCTGTTCGCGTTCGCGTTGCGTGCGGTTGGAATGAAGCACGCACACCGCGTGCTGGTTGTGCTTGAGCATGTGCGCGATGCGATCCGCGCCATGTTTGGTTCGGCAGAAAACGATGACCGAGTCGTAATTGACTCGCTTGAGCAGTTCCAGCAGCAGATCGGTCTTTTGCGTCTCGGCGACGGGATAGATGACGTGCTTGACCGTCTCCGCCGGTGAACGGCGTGCGCCAATCTCGATGGTCTCGGGATTGTGCATCGCCCATTGGATGAGCGTCTCGATCTGCGCCGGAATCGTCGCTGAAAACAGCGCCGTGTGCCGCTTGCGGGGGCAGCGTTCGATGATCTTCCTCACGTCCGGCAGGAATCCCATGTCCAGCATGCGGTCGGCCTCGTCCAGCACGAGATACTCCACGCGATCCAGCTTCAGTGTTCCCTGCTGCAAATGGTCCAGCAACCGGCCCGGCGTCGCCACGACCACGTCCGGCCCGGCCCGCAATTCGTCGTTTTGACGTCCGTAACCGACGCCGCCGAATACAACAGAAATCTTCTGGTTGGTGAACCGCGCGTAATCACGGAACGAAGTTTCCACCTGTGCCGCCAGTTCGCGCGTGGGTTCAAGGATCAACGCGCGAGCGCCGCCCGGTGAGTGATGACCGAGTTTTGAGAGAATGGGCAGCGCGAACGCCGCCGTCTTGCCCGTGCCGGTCTGCGCGCTGCCGATGACATCGCGCCCGGACAATACCAGCGGGATGGCGCGCAACTGGATCGGCGTCGGCTGAATGTAGCCCATCGCCTTGACGCCCTGAACAATTTCAGGAGAGAGACCTAACTGGGTGAATGGCATGGGCGGATGATGTTCCTTCGTCAGGTCTTGATGTCTGTCTGTGCGGATTCGGAAACGACCGCCTCGGCGGATGGTATCGTTTCCGTGGAAGTGTCCGGCAACGAGGATTCAACCGGAGTGTCCGGCGTGGTTTCCGCGACGGGAGTGGCGATGGTTTCCGTGGTGACAGTCGCAGTCTCGGTTTCCGGTGATTGAGCTAGAGTCTGCCCGGGTGCGGTCGCGGTTTCACTGGACGGTTGTTCAGTTTTCGCGGCGGGTTTCGGCGGCTTTGGAGCGGGCTTTTTGGCCGTTTCCATGTGCCCGTCCGCAAACTCGATCACGTGACCCTGATGAATGAGCCAGTGCAGGTCGGCGATGATTGCGGTCTGTTCCGGCGTCGGTTCGGGAGGCTTTGACGCCGGCGTTTCAGCGCCTTCGGCAGCGGCCTGAACTTCGACCGCTGCGGGCTTTGGCGACGGCGCAAGAGTTTCCACAAGTTGGCGACGCGTGCAGCGTGGCTTGCCGTTGATGAACTCTACGATGCGTTTGATGCCGTCCGAGACAGGAGTGTTTTCCAGATCCAGGAAGCTGGGCCGTGCCACGGAAACGTGCGTGACGGTCTTGTTGACCTTGAAGAACTGGAGGCCCAGTGTGTTGAACCGCTGGCTGAGAACCGTGGCGATTTGCAGCGGGAAACGGCGCTGGTCTTCGACGATCTGCCGCGCGAGCCGCGCAAGGCCGACACAGCGCATGCCGCGCGCCTGCACTCCGCCCAGTTTGTGTTCCTCGACTTTTTTGACGATGGCTTCC
>DAOLDN010000527.1:0-2807 GCA_035327385.1 Verrucomicrobiota bacterium
TACGCCTCGCCGCCCGCGTAAGGCTGCGGACGCGCGGCCTTGTTGGCGGCGGTCAACTGGATGGCGGTGACGATGTGAACGGCAATGATGGCCAGCAGCCCCAGCCGCGCGCCCCAGACCATGGCGGGTTTGCTTTGCAGGAAATGCGCGTAGGTGTTGATCAGTTCGGGCGGGCCAAAGATCTGGAGATTGCCCACCAGATGTCCCACCACGAAAAGGAAAAGTAAAACGCCCGTGCCGGCCATGAGAAACTTTTTGCCGAGCGACGATTTGAAAAGGTTTGCGATACTGTTCATCGGAAACGAAGGCTTGTCTCCGGGAACTGAACGCCCGAGGACAAGAGACTTTAATGACATTGTTCGTGCAGCGTCAACGGAAGTTATCCGGTATAAGCGCCGCTTTGCGATTGGGCGGCGCGCGCTAATCCACTCCCCGTCACACAGTTGTCACACACCCAGGACAATCTTCGCGCGCTTCAACGCGGCATCGCGATACGGATACGCCAGATCTATTTTCGAAAGCATTTCCGCGTCGTCGGACTGCACATCCTGCTCGGTCGGTGCGCGGCCCAGTTTGCGGGCAAGGTTCTGCAAATATGTTTCGATCTCGCGCTTGGACGAAGCCAGCCTGGGGCGTTTGACGGAGTTTCGCGGAACAACATGATGTCCAAACAGGTCCGCGTGATTCTTCATCGCCGCCAGCTTGTCCCGTGTGATGCGGACGTAATCCGAGTCCACGTCCGTAACGATGTAATGTCGGCCCAGTTTCGCCGCCGCAATCGCTGTCGTGCCGGCCCCACAGAATGGATCGAATATCAGTCCGCCGGGTTGCGTCGTGAGAACAATGATTCGTTCCAAAAGTTTTTCGGGGAGCTGGCAGGGATGGGCGTCGCGGTCGCGCTTGTGTTTGATCCGGTGTATGTCGAACCATATATCGGAAAGGGAAACCTTCTCGTCGTCGCCCTTGCGTTTGCGTTCCTTGATGCAGCCGCCGCGCAAACAATACTTGGGCGAATCGGGCGGCGACACTGTTTCGGCGCGCGACGGATTGCCGCGTTGCCTGTAATTGAACACCGGTTGAGCGGATGGTTTTGTGTAGTAAAGCAATCCGTAATGCGCGGGCATGATTTTTCCGCGCGGATCGGACAACGCGTCCCACACGATCCAATGCCTGAACTCCAGCCGGCTGTTCAGGAAAGCGGCGTGGTGCATGCACCATTGGGGCAGGTTCAAAACGAACAGACTGCCGCCCGGCTTCAGCGAGCGCGCCATTCCGTCCAGCCACGCGTCGCACCACTCGATGTAACGATGCCCGGCCAGCGCGTCGTCGTAAGCGCCGTAAAGCTTTTGCAGATTGTAGGGCGGATCGGCAAACGCGAGATCGAACACGCCTTCAGGATTTGATGTCGCCAGATCATTGAGATACGAAACACAGTCCGTCTGGAGAACCTGATCTTGAGCGACAGCGATGGGAGCGCGGGCGGCCCGCCCGCGTGTTTCAAGTGTTTCGGCATTGGAACTCGCGGGCGGCCCGCCCGCGTTCCGGTCTCGTGCGCCAGATTCTTGGATGACGTGCAAATGAGTTCCCCCCTCGACGCGTGTCAGATCAATCACCCGCTTCAGCACATTGTCCGGGATGATGGAGTCCGTGATTCTGCATCTCGGCAAATCACGCCACACGTCCGACATCGTCGCGCCACGCGGGTTCATCAGGTGCTTCTTGCCACCCCAATCCTTGAGTGTGCGGCCGCACGCGGCGCAATTCAGGTGAGGTATTCGCACCGTGTCCGTGTTCAGCGTGAACTTTTGCGGCGTGGCGACATCGGCGCGGGCCTTGAGAAACATCAGCAAACCCAGATGGGTGGGCTTCAAGAATCCATTGGCGGGCGAGTCGTCAATGTCCAGGGCGATCCAGTATTTGAATGTCAGTTTCGCTGTGTCGTCGCCCCATTGCATGAGATGGACGCCCAGCGTCGGCAGGTCGCGGGGCGTTCCATAAACGAAGAGCCAGCCGCCGACCTTCACCACACGAGACAGCGCATCCAGCAGTCGCCGGGTTTCAGTGGAGTCATTCGCTTGCAGTTTGTCGTTTGGATTGAAATGCGTGCTGAGAACGACCACATCGCGGCTTGCGGATGGGATTACATTCAAGTCGTCCGCAGACTTGACGGTAATGATCTCCAAATCCTGTGCGCTCATTGTTGAACGATGAACGCCGCGAATTCTGCGTGATGATGCGGTGGGATGCGCGCCTTGAACTTCGCGGTTTTCGCCAGATAACGTCGCTCCAGCACCTGGCCGACCTTGTGCAATCGCGCGATGGCCGCCGCTTCCTCGTGCGGAATCTTCAGTTCCAACAACTCGCGTTCGGGCCGGATCTGGCCGCCGATCTCCGCCAGCAATTCCTCGATGCCGATTCCGCGCGTGGCGGAGATCGCCACCGAGTTGGGATAAAATTCCCGCAGCCGTGTCAGAGTGCCTGCCCCGTTGCAGTCGGGGTTGCCGCCGTTCAACTGATCCACCTTGTTGAAGACCATCATCACCGGCTTGTCGCCCGCGCCGATCTCGTTCAACACGGAATTGACCGCCGCAATCTGCTCGTCCACCTGCGGATGGCTCGCGTCCACGACGTGCAGCAACAGGTCCGCCTGAACGACTTCCTCCAGCGTGGCCTTGAACGCCTCAACCAGTCCGTGCGGCAGTTTGCGGATGAACCCCACTATGTCCGTCAGGAGAATGTTCTGGTTCGTCGGCAGCCGCAGCCGGCGTGTGGTGGGATCGAGCGTGGCGAACAGGATGTCCTTGGCC
>DAOLDN010000528.1:0-2805 GCA_035327385.1 Verrucomicrobiota bacterium
CATCAACATGGGCATCGGCGGCAATGCCATCTTCGGCGGACTTGGCCCTGCGGCGGTGAACCGTTTTGACCGCGACGTTCTGGGCCAGAGAGGCGTCCGCTATCTCATCGTGTTTGAAGGAGTGAATGACATCGGCAGCGGCTCCAGCAGCATGGTCACGGCGACGAATCTGGTGAACGCCTACGCCCAGTTTGCCAACAAGGCCAAAGCGCGGGGCATCACGACTTACGGAGCGACCATCACGCCCTTCGGCGGGAGCGGTTATTACAGCGAACTCCACGAGCAGGAGCGCCAGTTCGTCAACGCATGGTTTCGCACCAACACGGTCTTCGACGGAGTGATTGATTTCGACGCCGCGGTCCGCGATCCGTCCGACCCCACGAGGTTCAAGGCGGAGTATTACCCGGGCGTCAACGCCAACGACTGGCTGCACTTGAACGTGCTCGGTTACAAGGCGCTTGCGGACTCCATAGACTTGAATCTCCTGACGCCGTGAACCCGTCAAACGACGGAAGCGCGTTTTCCATTTCAGAGCATCGTCCATTCTATTGACGGCCACAGTTGCTAACTTTCATTGCCGTCGGTCGCCCCGTGAACACTCCATTACGGAAGATGGAACGATCAAAGTCGCGCCATCGGCAATATCTGGATGACCATGCAAAATTACAAACTCACTGCTCGCGCAACTCCGCATGACCCGCGCCGCCGGACATGGCTCAGTGTCCTTCTGACTCTGGCCGTCGCTTCAAGCGTCGGGATTGCCTCCGATTCGCCGAGGGAAAGGATTCCCATCAACAACAACTGGCGCTTCATCCAAGGGGACCCCGGCGGGGACTCCACCGGATTGATCTACGATGTGCGCCCCGATGTCAGAGACAGGCGCGACGACAGGGCGGCTGACAGCGAACCGACCGAGGCCGAAAAGATTGCGGCAACCAACAAGGCCGTCCTCAAGCCGTGGATTCTGCCGACTGCAAACACATTCATCAAAGACCCCGCGCGACATCACGTCCGGCCCGAAGGCAATCCTTCGCGCGAAGTTCCTTACACAGGACCCGACTTCGATGACAGTTCGTGGCGTCCGCTGAACCTGCCTCACGACTGGGCGATACAGGGTCCGTTCAACACCAATCGTCCCGACGGCGTGGGCGGCGGCATGGGCCGGTTGCCCAGTCCGGGCATCGGCTGGTATCGCAAAAAACTCGACATCCCGGCCAGCGACGCGGGCAAATCCATCTTTCTCGACGTGGACGGCGCCATGTCTTACGCGATGGTGTGGTGCAACGGTCATCTTGTCGGCGGCTGGCCCTACGGCTACGCGTCCTGGCGCGTGGATCTGACCCCGTACGTCGTCCCCGGCGGCGTCAACCAGCTTGCCATCCGCCTCGACAATCCTCCCGATTCCTCGCGCTGGTATCCCGGTGGCGGCATTTATCGCAACGTCTGGCTGACGAAAACTCAGCCCGTCCACGTCGGCCAATGGGGAACGTTTGTCACCACGCCGGAGGTTTCCCGCGAACGCGCCACGGTGAATTTGGAGGTGACGGTGGACAACGATTCAAAACACGACGCAACCGCCAGCGTCGAGACTGAGATTTACGCGCTGGACTCAAACGGCAAACAAACCGGCAAGCCGGTGGCCGTGATTGTGGCGGAGGAATTGCGGATTGCCGCCGGACAGTCCGCAGCCGCCGACGGCAGAGCCACGATTCCCAAACCCAAACTCTGGGGACCGCCGCCAACACAACAGCCAAACCGCTACGTGGCGGTGACAACGGTTTCGCAGGACGGGCGGGTGGTGGACCGCTACCAGACGCGCTTCGGCATCCGGGACGTGCGCTTTGACCCGGAGCGCGGAGTGTTCGTCAATGGTGAACGCATCTACCTGCAGGGTGCCAATCAACATCACGATCTCGGCGCGCTGGGCGCCGCCTGGAACGACCGCGCGGCGCAACGTCAATTGGAGTTGTTGCGCGAGATGGGCTGCAACGCCGTGCGAATGAGCCACAATCAACCCGCGCCCGAACTGCTGGAATTGACCGACACGATGGGTTTTCTGGTTGTGGACGAACTTTACGATTGCTGGGAACGCAAAAAGACTCCGCTGGACTTTCATCTTATCTACCCGGACTGGTCCGAGCCGGACATGCGCGCCTTCATCCGGCGCGACCGCAATCATCCGTCCGTGATCCTGTGGAGCATCGGCAACGAGGTCGGCGAACAATACACCGGCGAACAGGGCGCGACCGTGGCGAAACGATTGCACGACATCGTCCGGGAAGAAGACTCCACGCGCCCCACGACCGTTGCCATGAATTTCTCCAAACCGGACATGCCGCTGCCCGGCGTCGTGGACGTCATCAGCTTGAACTACCAGGGCGAAGGCATCCGGGATGCGCCCGCTTACGCGGGATTGCAAGGCATCCGCACGTCGCCCCTTTACCCCGCCTTTCACGCAGCCTTCCCGGACAAGCTGATACTCAGCAGCGAGAACGCCGCCGCACTGAGCACCCGGGGGACATACTTGTTCCCCGTCACCGCCGAGGTCAGCGCTCCCGTCAAGGACGGCGCGGGCGGGGATCCACGAAACAAATTCGTCAGTGCCTACGAACTTTACACCGCGCCATTCGGCTCGTCCGCCGACAAGGTGTTCGCGTCTCTTGCCAGGCATCCCTACGTGGCTGGCGGCTTCGTCTGGAGCGGCTGGGATTATCTCGGTGAACCGACGCCCTACTACGGTGCACGCAGTTCCTACTTCGGTGTGATTGACCTGGCGGGTTTCAAAAAGGACCGGTTCTACCTTTA
>DAOLDN010000529.1:0-2802 GCA_035327385.1 Verrucomicrobiota bacterium
TCTTGCCCCGCATGTGGCGCTTCTATAATCTCCGCGCATGGAAAAACCAGACCAGCTTCGTGAATTGTGGCGCATGCAGGATGCGTTGAACAAACGCATCGGCGTCAACACCGACGGAATGTCCGAGGCCGACAAGACTAAATGGATTCTCAATTACACTCGCGCCATGACGCAGGAACTGGCCGAATTGACCGACAGCGTGCCGTGGAAGTGGTGGGCGAAGTATCAGAAATTTGACGAGCAAAACGCCAAGGTGGAGGTCGTGGACTTGTTCCATTTCCTCATCAGCATGGCGCAGGTGCTTGGCATGAGCGCGGACGACGTCTTCAACGCCTACATCAAGAAGAACGAGGTCAACTTCAAGCGGCAGGATAGCGGCTATGCTGTGAAAGATGAGCACGACTCCAAACACATCTAACCCCCGACTACAATGTCCACTGCTTCCAACATCGAACAGGAATACGAAGTGATTGAAAACTGCGCGGTGGCCCGGTTCAAGGGCGAGGCCACTTTGTGGCAGGCCGTGGAACTGGTCGAGACGGCCATGGCTCGCGCAATGACGGAGAAAACCCGCAAATTGCTGGTGAACATTTCCGCAATCACCGGCTTTCCATCCCCGCACCTGGCGGACCGCTATTTCATCGTGCGGCGATGGGCGCAATTTGCGAAGGGCGAACTCGTGATGGCGTTGGTGATTCAGGAACACATGATGGACCCGGAACGGTTCGGCATCGTGGTTGCCCGCAACGCCGGGATGCTGGCGGAAGTCTTCCATCTCGAGAACGAGGCACTGACCTGGTTGAAGACGTGCGCGTGAACCCGCATCGGTTTGCAGCGAGATTCCAATCAAGAAATGTCTCGGCAATCACGGCCCGTCAAATACCATCCACCCATGAGCAAAGTTTCCTCGTCGCGATGCTTCAAATCCCGTTCAACTGTGCCGCCTCGTTGGAGATCGGACGTGGAAAGCGTCCTCATCACCGATGAACAACTTGCGCGTCGGATCAAGCGGATGGCGGCTGAAATCCACCGCGATTACCGCGGACGCGAAATGGTCGTGGTGGCGTTGCTCAACGGCACGGTCATGTTTCTGGGCGATTTGATCCGGCATTTGTCATTGCCGTTGCGGCTGGATTTCATGGGCGTCTCCAGCTACGGCACCGGAACGGAGTCCGGCAACCTGGTCTTCACCAAGGAACTGCGATTGGACGTGCGCGGGCGCGACGTGCTGCTGGTGGATGACATCCTCGACACCGGCAAGACCGTTTCGCGCGTGCTGGAGAAGCTCCGTGCTTTGAAACCGCGCCGCATCAAGACGTGTGTGTTGCTCGACAAACCGTCGCGACGCCTCGAGAAAGTCAAAGCGGATTACGTCGGTTTCGAGATTCCCGATTGCTTCGTCGTCGGCTACGGACTGGATTTCGCGGAGAAATACCGCAACCTGCCGTTCGTGGGCGTGCTGAAGCCGGAGATGTATCGGGCATGACAGCCGAGCCCGTTTGTCAGGCATGAAACTTTATCCCGTTCCTGAACGTTTGGAAACCAAACGCCTGATTCTTGCCAGAGCGCAACCTGCCGATGCCCGGGAGTTGCATCGGGCGATCAGCGCATCATTTCGCCATCTCCATCCGTGGATGCCGTGGGCGAAGCAACGACCCAAACTGGCCGACACCCGGCAATTCTGCCGTCATGCGACGAAAGCCTTCCAGGAACGAAAGGAATTCTCATTCGTGATGAGATTGAAAACTGACGGCGTTCCGATCGGCGGATGCGGGCTGGTCCGTGGCGATTTGTCCGTGCCGAAATTCGAGATCGGTTACTGGCTTCATTCGGATTTCACGGGATGCGGTTACGCGACGGAAGCCGTGGAGGCGCTGGTTCGTTTCGCCCGGAAACATCTGCGTGTCCGTCGGCTGGAGATCCGGACGGACGGACGCAACGTTCGCAGCGCCGCTGTCGCGCTGCGGGCCGGGTTCGAGCCGGAAGCCGTTCTGCGCAACGATGCCAGGGACAATCGCGGGCGATTGCGCGACACGCGGATTTACACAAAGGTGTTTTGATCGCATGACTGTCCGCGTCCAGTTTTTTTCGTGGTTCAAGGAACTGACCGGCTGCGCGCAGGCCGAGGAATCGCTGGTGGAAGGCGCGACGCTCGACGAGCTTTGCAGGCGGTTGTTCCAGCGATTCCCCAAACTGGCGGCTGCGGAAAAATGCGCCCTCATCGCCGTGGGCTTGGATTACCAGCCGCGTGATCATGTGTTGAAGGACGGCGATGAAGTGTCGCTGTTTCCTCCGGTGCAGGGAGGGTGAAGAGATTTACGATTTACGATTTACGATTTGCCCGCTCTCACGCAACACGCAACACGCAACACGCAACACGTCCCCGTGACCCGACACCTCACCATCTCATCCGACCCCATCAACGAGCCTGCACTGCTTGCCGGACGGCAACTGTCCTCCGGCATGGGCGCGGTGGTTTGTTTTCTGGGCGTCGTGCGCGGCAGTGAAGAAGGGAAGCCGATTGCAGCCATTGAATACGAGGCGTTCGAGAAGATGGTTCATCACCAGTTCCAATTGCTGTTCGATGAATTGGAGAAGCGCTGGCCGGTGGAATCCGTTCGCCTCGTCCATCGCATCGGTGTGGTGAAGGTGAACGAGCCTTCGCTATGGGTGGAAGTGGTCGCGCCGCATCGGGGCGAGGCATTTGCCGCCTGCCAGTGGTTGATTGACGAGATGAAACGAGTCGTACCGATCTGGAAAAGGCCCCTCGCGTGATGGCCTGACAGCGCGACCGATGGTGCT
>DAOLDN010000530.1:0-2788 GCA_035327385.1 Verrucomicrobiota bacterium
CGGGTCGGAAACCGGCGCTCCGGTTCATGGAAAAACACTTGCCGGTGCCGGCGGTTATTTTGTTCCGGCGAAGATGCCGTTCCAGTGTTTGACCACGTTGACGGGCGGGCTGCCGTTGCCGCCGTTGTTGGAGAGGCTTTTTTTCACGGCGTTGAGCAGCGACTGGGAATCGTAGGGTTTGGGCAGGAATACGACGTCCTTGGCGGCGGGCAGGTCTTTTTTGATGAACTCGGGATTGTAGCCGCTGATGCAAATGACGCGGAGCGAAGGATTTTTTTTGCGAAGTCTTTTCGCCAGTTCTCCGCCGCTCAATCCGTTGGGCATGACGATGTCCGTGACCAGAACGGAAATGGTTTCTGGGTTTGATTCCCAGACTTGAAGCGCTTTCTGTCCGTCGGCCGCGTCCAGAACGTGATAGCCTCCGTGTTCGAGGGTGAGGTGAGCGAGTTCGCGGACGTTGGGGTCATCTTCCACGACCAGCACTGTTTCGCCGTTGCCGCGTTGGACAGCGGGTACTTTCGGCAGTTCGACCTTGTCCGCAGCACAGGCTTGTTGGAGCGCGGGGAGGAAAACTTCAAAGGTCGAACCGTGGCCCGGCTGGCTGGCCACTTCAATCCAGCCGTTGTGTTGCTGGACGATGCTCAGGACGGTGGGCAGCCCCAGTCCTGTTCCCTTGCCCACTTCCTTGGTGGTGAAAAATGGATCGAAAATGCGCGAGACGATTTCCTTGCTCATGCCGCAGCCGGAGTCCAGTACTGTCAGGCAGACGAAGCGTCCGGGACGGGCGTCGGGATGGCGGCTGGCGGCGGCGTCATCAATGATCTCCAGGCTGGTGCTGATGCGGATGATGCCGCCGTCGGGCATGGCATCGCGCGCGTTGAGAGCGAGGTTGACGAGGATTTGCTCGATGGCGCCCTCGTTGAGTCGTGTGGGTGGCAGCTTGGGAGCACAGTCCAGTTGCAGCTTGTGGTTTTCGCCGAGCAACTGGCCGAACATTTTTCGCATGTTCTGGATAATCTCGGAAATGTTGACCGATTTGAGATGAAGCACGGGTTGTTTGCGGCTGAACGCGAGCAATTGACCCGTGAACGCGCTGGCCCGTTGGCTGGCTTGAACGATGCGTTCGGCGGCATCGGCGGCGAATTTCGCGTTGGCGGGGTTGTCGCGCAGCAGGCTGGCGTGTCCCTGGATGACGGTGAGAAGGTTGTTGAACTCGTGAGCCACGCTGGCGGTGAGTCGCCCCACCAATTCAAGTTTCTGGGACTGGCGCAACTGCGCCTCCAGTTTCATGCGCGAGGTGACGTCCTCGACGATGACCAGCAGGCAGGGTGAGGAATTGAGCGTGATCGGTTCGGTCCAGAGCAGCGTGTTGCGGATGGTGCCGTCCGAGCGACGCAAGACCAGCGGATGGTTGCGGACGCGGTTGCCGGATTGCGCGGCTGCGGTTTTTGGCGAAGCGGCGTCCTCCCACAAGATCAACTCGTCATCGGTGCGTCCCATCAACTGGTCCTGCGTCAAACCCGCGAGAGCGAGCAGGTTTTCATTCGCGTCAAGGTAGCGTCCGTCCGGCAGACTCTTGATGGCCATCGGCAGCGGGCTGGCGCGGAAGGCTTTGGAGAATCGCTCCTCGGAAACGCGGAGAGCTTCCTGTACTTTGGCGCGTTCCTCGATCTCCAGTTGCAATTCCTGCGTGCGTTCGCAGACCATGCGGTCCAAGTCTTCGAGGCGCAGTCGTGCCTGCATGGCCAGTTCCCATTTTCGGGCCATGGCGTGCGCAGCCTGTAACACTTCTGCGGTTTCAAACGGTTTTTTGAGGATCAACAGATTGTCCTTCTGCCCAAAGCGGCGGATGAGGTCGTCCCAGGAATAATCGGAGTAGGCGGTGCAGATGATGGCCTGCAAGTCGGGGCAGACTTTCCAGATGTGCTCCAGCGTCTCAATGCCGTCCCAGCCGGGAGGCATGCGCACGTCCACAAACGCGAGCGCGTAGGGATCGTTCTGCCGCGCCGCTTCCTCGACCATTTTCAACGCCTCCTGACCTTGGTAGGCGGAGTCCATGCGGAAGGTGACGCGTTCGATGGCTGCCGGGGATTCGCCGAAGAGTGCGCGTTCGGCCTCGCTAAGTTGCGAACCGGCGCTGGACTGGCCTCCGAGGATTTTGCGGAAATCTTCATGGATGGCGGCGTTGTCATCAATGATCAACAGGCGCGGGTGCGGTTGGATGTTTTGGCCGTTGTTCATGGGGCGGTTTGGCTCCGATGAAACGGCAGTTCCAATGTGAAGGTGGCGCCATGGCCGGGACCGTCGCTGTGGGCCGTGAGCGCGCCGCCGAGATCGCGGCTTCGGGCCGCTCGCCGCACGAGATCGTCACCATGGCCTCGCTCATCGAGAAGGAGACGCGGACCCGCGACGAGCGCCCGGTGGTCTCGGGGATCCTCTGGAAGCGCTTGGAGATCGGCATGACCCTCGGCGTGGACGCCGCCGTGCGCTACTTCCGCGAGAAGGACACCGCGCCCATCACGACCGCCGATCTCGACGCCGATTCGCCCTACAACCTCCGCAAGGTCCGGGGACTCACGCCCGGGCCCATCGCCAACCCCGGCATGGCCAGCCTCGCCGCGGCGATAAAGCCCGAGGACAGCCCCTACCTGTACTACCTCCACGGTGACGACGGCCACATCCGCTATGCCCGGACCAACGACGAGCACAATCTCAACCGTGCCAAGTACATCCGCTGAGGGGAATCGCGCCCGTGGCGGAGGCAAGTCCTCTCTGCTATACTGGAAGC
>DAOLDN010000531.1:0-2773 GCA_035327385.1 Verrucomicrobiota bacterium
CGTAGCTCAGTTGGTAGAGCGTCTCGTTCGCAATGAGAAGGTCGCAGGTTCGAATCCTGTCGGCTCCACCATCCAG
This sequence comes from Verrucomicrobiota bacterium, assembly GCA_035327385.1. GTDB lineage: Bacteria > Verrucomicrobiota > Verrucomicrobiia > Limisphaerales > JADLHS01 > DAOLDN01. The sequence continues at coordinate 77 of DAOLDN010000531.1, forward strand.
GCCCGCCTCTCGTTCCCATTTCCCGCGAATCGCCGGTTTGTTTGTCCGGTTGGATTGGCCGTCAGATTTCAGAAACACCAAACCCCAAACACCAAGCCCCAGAGAAATTCCAAGCTCCAAACACCAGACGTCACCCTCGCAAGCTTTGGAGATTCTCTGGATGTTGGAGCTTGGTGTCTGGTGTTTTTCAATATTCTTCGTCCGCGCGTTCCAACACCTGGAGGATCTTGTTGAAGGCATTTCGGATTTCGTTGTAATCGCTGACGTCCACCGTGAAACGATTGTCGCGATTGGGCCGCGCGACGACGCGACCGTCGGCAAACAAAATGTTCGCGAATCGTTCGCGGTGATTGGTCCTGGGTTTGACGTTGAACGATTCGAGGCCCGGCGGGCAAAGGAAGATGGTGTCCAGCATCAACGCACGGACGGGAAGCCCGTTGCGGTTGTTTCCGAGGTTCTCCAGGCGAAGGTTCTGCGGAAATCCGGAAGCAGGATCATCGAACAGTTCGGTCGTTCCGGCGTGCCGGTAATAATAGCCGGATTGCGCCTGAGAGCGACCGACCCGCGCCAGTTCCGCGTCCACGTCCAACGGCTGGTCCGCGCCGGGACAGAACAACACCCGGGGTTGCGACGCGAGGTGATGTTCGAGCAGCAATCCGGCGGCGACTGGAGTTCCGCCTTGAAGCGACAGCAAACTGGTGGGCGCGCCGGTGGACGGATAGAAACTTGCCGGACTGGTGAACGGCGGCGCCTTGGGGCCGTAGGGAATCAATCCCCCGAAATCGTGAGCATAGGTCTGAATGGCGAGGCCCGCCTGACGGAGATTGGAGATGCAGACGGTTTGCCGGCCCTTTTCGCGAGCCGACGCCAGCGCGGGCAGCAGCAACGCCGCGAGAATCGCGATGATGGCGATGACCACCAGCAGTTCCATGAGCGTGAAACCGCGCGGCGATCGCGGCTGAAAATTGAATCTCGGCGGTTGACAGGTCATGGCGGCGTTACCCTCAGGGCAATTGTCGTGCCTGATAGTAACGCTGCTCGAACACGCCCGAAGTGTCAACGAACGAAACCGTTCCGGATTCGTTCGTCAAAGTCCCGACAACGGTCCATTCGGACGCGGGTAACGCGGGATTCGTGGTGGAGAGCATTTCAAATACAGAGTTCGTTTCACCCGTGAGGCTGACGCGCAACTGGTTGTTCGTCCACACGGGAGACGACAGTTCGGGCGGCTTGATCTCCATCAGTCGCACGTTGTCCAAATCCCAGTAGCCCCCCTGCAAATTCGTGGTGGTGGTGGAGAGGAATTGGATTCCGATGTGTTCGCCGGCCCACGGATCACCGTCGCGCACGGTCGGCACGACCACGTTGAAGTCCACGAAGTTGGTGGTGTCGGGAAACAGCGCCGGACTGTTGGTGATGATGGTCGTGGCGACTGCAACCTTGTTGCTGGTCGCATCGCGGTAGTAGAGGCTCAATTCGAGCGTCGCTCCGGTCGGCATGTTGCCTCCGCGCCCGATGACGCCTGTCGTCAGTTGGTATGCCTTGCCGACGGTGAACGTCGCGTCAAATGCGTGCGAAGGTTCGGAGTCATTCCAATCCTGCGAATCGTAGTCCTGAAACAGCCCGACATCGGGGACGGCGAACAACCAGAGCGCCTGCGTTCCGTGTATGTTGTGAATGTGGTCCAGGTTGCCGGGCGCGCTGTTCCTGAAGATGCCCGTGAGTTGTGTCCAAAGAAAGGATCCGTCTTCAACATACCAGTCCGGCTTGGGCATTTCCTGCCAGGAATCAATGTTGATCCTGACGTAAGACGTCGTGGGTGACTCGAACGAGCCGTTGGGAACGTGAATCATCCCCGCCCGCATCGAGCCGGCACAAGCGATTACCACGGACAGCCTCACCCCCAGTGCGATGAATCGGCACTTCATACTGAAATTATCCATTGCACCGGTCAAATTGACAACATGTGCGCGCCCGCAACAGTCGGAATGTCTTAATGACGGCTTGAACGCTTCCGGGCCGCAACCAAACCGCCAAGACCAATCACCGCTAGACTCCATGAAGTCGGCTCAGGAATGGCCGTCAGCCGGACATTGTCTATGTCCCAGTAGGCGAAGTCTTCGGTGACCGGCCCCAGGCCCACTTGGATCATGATTCCGATGTTCCTGCCGAACCACTCGTCCGCTTCCTGCACCACGGGGACGTTCACAGCAAGGTCGAACAGGTTGAGAGGCGGAGTGAGGGAAAAATCCTCAGCATCGTAAAAGATGGAACTCGAATTAATGGTGACGATTTCACTCAAATCATTCCGGTAGTAGAGACTGAGTTCGAGAACGGCGCCGTCAAGCAGCGCCTTGCCGAAGACACCGACCGTCAACTCATACGAAAAGCCCGCTTGATACGTGGCGTTGAGTCCGTTGACGTTGTTGTTCCAGTCCGTTGACAAGTTGTCCTGAAAAATTCCGGCACCTGGCAACCCCAGTATGTAGGCCAGTTGGTTTCCATCCGAGTTGCCATAGGGATTGGTGTCAATGAACATTCCCGCGGTTTGGTCCCATGTGAATTCACCGCCTTCCGGATAACCCGGATTGGGCAGTTTCTGCCAGGAATCAATGTTGAAACCCACTACAAATGGAGGCACCTCGGGATTGATCACCTGCGACTCGAATGAGTGATTTGAAACCGCGATGGGTTGCG
>DAOLDN010000532.1:0-2772 GCA_035327385.1 Verrucomicrobiota bacterium
CACAAGGCAAAGCTCCCACAAAGACCGCCGTGATTGACGCGACGAAAATCATCCAGTGGTCGCTTTACTACCCTGCGGTCGTTGATCCCGCCGAAATCAATTTCTCCGACGCGGAGCGCGCTGCGTTGAGCGACAGTCTGGAGGCGTATCGCAGCGGCGATTTGTTGCAGGCATTGGCGCGCTATCCCGAGAACCGGTCGCCCGGCTCTGACGCGGAACGTGTCTATTACTCGGCGCTGCTGTTGTCCGTGGGTCGCGTGAATGAGGTTGAAGCGACCTTGGGAAAAGCGGACGCGAATCTGCCGACGGCCAGGGCGCTGCGTGAGGTCATCGCCGTTGTTCTCAACGAAGACCCCGGTCCGCTGTCCCCGCCCACCACGGCCAGCGAATTCATCGCCCGCTCCTACACGCTTCAATCCCGGTCGCAACTCACGGAAGCGCTGGCCGCAGCGCGCAGCGCGGTCAACAAATCCACGCAGTTCGGCGCGGCTTACGTGCGCGTGGCGGAACTGGAGTTTGGCTTTGGCCGCGTCTCCGAAGCAAAAGCCGCGCTGGACGATGGCCTCAAGCTGTCACCGCGAAACGCCCAGGGTATTGCGTTGGAAGGATTTCTTTTGAGCGCGAAAAACAAGCTCACTCAGGCGTCGGAAGCGTTTGAGCGGGCAATTGCCGCCGATGGCAACCTCGGCAACGCGTGGCTTGGTCGCGGTCTTGTGAAAATGCGGCGCGGCCACACGAAGGACGGATTGAAGGACCTCGAAGTGGCGGCCGCTGTTGAGCCGCAGCGCGCCGTCCTGCGCAGTTACCTTGGCAAGGGATTCGCCGAGGCGCACGACACCAAACGCGCGATGAAGGAACTGGAACTGGCAAAGAAACTCGACCCGAATGATCCCACGTCCTGGCTCTATTCCGCGCTGCTCAATCAGGAGGAAAACCGGATCAATGACGCCATCGGCGACCTGGAACGGTCGAAGGAATTGAACGACAACCGCAGCATTTTCCGCTCGCGCCTGCTGCTGGATCAGGACGACGCCGTGCGCAGTGCCAACCTTGCGAGCATGTACCGGGACGCGGGCATGTTCGAGGTTGGCGTGCAGGAGGCGTCGCGCGCCGTAGATTTGGATTACGCAAACGCCTCGGCGCATCTGTTTCTGGCGTCCAGTTACGAGTCTCTTCGCGACCCGAAATTGCGCAACCTTCGCTATGAAACGCCCGCGTTCAGCGAGTATCTGATGGCCAATCTTCTTGCTCCGCCCGGCGCAGGCTTGTTGTCACAGACCATTTCGCAGCAGGAATACTCGCGCTTTTTCGCCGAGGACGGTTTCGGCCTGTCCTCCAGCACCACATACGGTTCAGGCGGCGACTGGGCGCAAGCGGCGTCGCAATACGGCACGTTCGGCAACACGAGTTATTCGCTCGACGTGAATTATCTGACCGAGAACGGCCAGCGTCCGAACAACGACCTCGAATACACCAGCCTTGCGGCGCGGTTCAAGCAACAGATCACCGATTCGGACAGTTTGATGCTGGAGATCTCGACATTGGACTACGACTCCGGCGACGTGTCGCAGTACTACGACCAGGACCAGGCCAGCACGACGTTGCGCGTGAAGGAAACACAGGAGCCGAACGTGTTGCTGGGCTACAACCACCGATGGTCGCCCGGCGTTCACACGCTGGTCCTGGGAACGCGCCTCGACGACGAACTCAAACTCAGGGACTCCAACCCAAACAACCTCTGGCTGCGCACATTCGTGAACCTTTTCAATCCCGGCGTCACCAACGTGTCCATCCAGAACCCGGCGGGCGATCTGGATTACAAGCGCCAACTGACGTTCTATTCCGCGGAAGTGCAGCACATCATCCAGAATTCCCGCAACACGATCGTTTTCGGCGGACGCTACCAGACCGCGCGGGCGGACACGGACAACAATCTGGTAATGTACGATTTTCTGGGAAATCCCATGGCGCCCATCCCGCAGCAGGACTTTGACAGCGACATCTACCGGTGGAGTCTTTACGCTTACGATTACTGGCAGTTGCTGGACACGCTGCAACTGGTGGGCGGGGTCAGTTACGATTACATGCACTACCCGCGAAACATTGACACCTCGCCCATCACCGACGACGAAACGTCCAAGGACCAGATCTCACCGAAGGTCGGCCTCACTTGGACGCCGGCCGAACGAACGGCGGTTCGCGGAATCTACACGCGTTCGTTGGGCGGGACATTTTTCGATTCCAGCGTGAGATTGGAGCCGACGCAGATTGCGGGTTTCAACCAGGCGTTCCGCAGCATTGCGCCGGAATCGGTCATCGGCCTCGTGCCAGGCTCGAGTTTTGAAACGTTCGGACTGGGACTCAACCAGACCTTCAAGACGCGCACCTATGTGCTCGTCGAGGGACAACTGCTGACCTCGGACGGCTCGCGAACCGTCGGCATCCTCACCAACAGCAACGTCTTTGCGCCCATACCCGACGGCGCTTCCGGCACACGCCAGTCCGTGGATTACAACGAGTGGTCGTTGCTGGTGACGGTGAATCAACTGTTGGGAAGGGATTTCGCCGTCGGAGCGCGTTACCGGCTGACGTATGCGGACATGGACACCGACTCCACCCAGATTGACTCCAGCGTTCCCGGCTCGGACTCGTTGAACCAGGATGTCCACGCCACCCTCAGCCAGTTGAGACTGTACGGCATCTTCAATCATCCTTGCGGATTCTTTTTCACGGCGGAAGGAGTGTGGTCGTGGCAGGACAGCGGCGGTTATT
>DAOLDN010000533.1:0-2770 GCA_035327385.1 Verrucomicrobiota bacterium
CCCTTTGCGGTTGAGTGGGAGATCGGTGTCATACGCTTCGTGATTGGGCATCCCAGCCCTCGGAGGGAGGCGGACGAATCCGTAACTGTTGTTGGTCAGATGGGGTGTGCCGTTCATTCGTCGCTGATCCAGCACGGCGTTGAACATCTCCAACTGAATTGTTTCATCCGCAATGGCACAATCTGGCTCACGGATTAGCTACAGGGTCTTCCGCGGTGTAGGGTAACGTCGGTTGCTCCAAGTTCAAGTTTCTTTCCCGGCGGCGATGACGCGCCTGCGCCATCTTCAAGCGACGCGCCTCCTTCTTCGCCTGCGGGTCCCCACGGTAATAGTCCACCGGACGCAGGTAACCCAACGCGCTGTGCAGACGCTCTTCATTGTAACGCTTGATGATCCGCGCCATCACCCCCTGCGCCTGCACCAGGTCCTTCAATTCCTCTCCTTCCAGCCCTTCCCGGATCGTTCGGTTCGATCGCTCGATCACCCCATTCTCCTCGGGGCAATGCGGCTTGATCCGCTGATGGTCCAGCCCGTTCTCCGACAGCACGATCTTGTGCGATTTGCCGCAAGCTCTTCCAAGGTGATGGAGCTATCTCGTGAGGAGCGAGCGGCACTGGCTGAGTTCGTGCAGTTTTTGGCGTCGCAAGAAGGCGACTGAGGATTCATCACAGATGAAAAACATCGTCATGGATGGGCATGAAGCCAACGACATTCGGCAACAGGTGGCGAAAATCCTTCGTGGCCTAGGAAATCCGTCACCGCCTTTGAATCTTGATGATGTTCGTGAGCTTCTGAAACTGGATCGACGCTACTTCAGTGGAGACGATCAATCCGCAGTGAGAGAGGTCGTGAGCCGTCTAATGGTCGCTGGGAAGCAACTATTGAGACGGCCAACTCTTCTCTTCGACGCCATCAAGAAAGCCCAGCTTTCGGCTCTTTGGATTCCCGACAAGAAGCGTATTTTGATCGACGACACTAAGCAGTAGTTTCCAGGATTCCTGATGCAAAAAACGCTCCCTCTTGGCATTCTGGTTGGTGCTCAAGCCAGTCAGAAAAACCAAAAGGGATGGCGTCATGGACGATGCTAAACAACTTTGGAAACGTTGGCAACGCCTGTTGAATCGGTTTTCCGTTTGGTTCACCAGGCCGGGCCATGTGCGATTTGTTCAGTGGGTCACCGGGATGGTGCTGTGCACGGAAGAGCACACCATCACGCAGATCCTGACCGTCCTCGATCTGGCCTCGCGATGGCGCGTTCTGGAGCACTTTGCCGAGTACGGAGCGTTTGACTGCGTTGCCGTCGAACGGCTCACGATTCAGGTGATCGAGCAGGAACATCCGCCGCGCTTTGCTGGCTATCATCCGGCCGCCGTGGACGACACCAAGGAGCACCGCACCAGCGCCAATGTGTGGGGAACGTGTACGTTTCACGAGCCGGCGAGCCGTAGCCCCAATCGCGCCGAGACGGTGCGGGCGCACAACTGGGTGGTCCTGGGCAGCTTGGTGCCCGGCACGCCGTGGACCTACTTGCCGCACACGGCGCGGCTGTATTTTCGCAAGAGTCAACTGCCGGAGGGAGAGGTCTTTTGCACGAAGACGCAGTGGGCCGCCGACATGCTGCAGCAGTTGAACAGCGAGTCGGCCGCGCCGGTTTTGGCCGCATTTGACGGGGCCTACGCCAACAAGACGGTGGTGCGTGCGTGCCTGCATCCGCCCGCCGGCGTGCGTCGCATCGAGATCGTGACGCGCTTGCGTTTCGACGCGCGGCTGTATCGACCGCCGGTGGCCAACGCGATGGGTCGGCCACGCAAGTGGGGCCGACGCTTGCCGGCGCCGCAACATCACGATCAGTGGGAGGCTTCGTGGAAGAAAGGCCAAGCGTTCATCTATGGCCGGCAACGCAAGTTCAAGTACAAGATGCTGCGATGCTACTGGTCGGTGAGCGGTCCGAACGACGCCATGCACGTGTTCGTCTTCCACGTCGATGGCTACCAGGAGCCGTGGTACATCGTCACCAGCGCTCTGGAGCTGACGGCGGCCGAAGTGGTGGCGATGTTTGCGGCGCGTTTCCGTCAAGAGGACGGCTTCCGCGACCACAAACAACGCCTGGGCATGGAAGAGTGCCGGGCCTGGACCAAGCAGCCGATCTTGCGCACCTTCACGGTGCAGATGGTGGCGCAAACCATGCTGCGGCTGTTGCAGTTGGAACTGGACGCCGAGGTTGGCGAGCAAAGTTGGTGGAGTCCGCCGGAATGGAATCGCCGCAAACAACATCCGTCGCTCCTGGACGTGCGTCGCCTGCTGTGGCAGCACCGCGAGGACTTTTCGCACTTCCTCGTGGAGTTGGAAGAGATGTCGAAAGTCAACGCCGCTCCGCGCCCGAAATTGGCATTGACGGGATAATTCGCCAGACGGTCCCGCCTGGCGCGCAGGAAAAATGACATCATTGCGGAGGAAACGCAGGTCCAAGCCGTTTCTCCTGGGATACGTTGTTTTTCTTATTTGGACGAACTTGAATCCTGGAAACTACTGATTAGCGCAATCGCATTTTCTCTAGACGGACGGCGATTGCTGGTTGGGTGTGGAAGCCCGTTCCCCGGGAGACCATATAAGACCAAGCAGTTGAGCATTATCGCATTGGAGTGATCGCGGTCGTGGAGATAATTAGACGGCAATGAATTCGTCAATTTTTCGAAACGTAACCTACCCCGTTCTCCCGTTGGGAGAGGGGATTTGGGTGAGGGCGTCGGACATTTTGGCCTAAGAAATC
>DAOLDN010000534.1:0-2763 GCA_035327385.1 Verrucomicrobiota bacterium
CAGCCGGCTTTGGACCGGGAAAAGGCGGGAACCGTCCGCATTTCCGAACGCTTGAGGCCGATTACAAATCGGCGCTCCGTCAAAATGAGAATTGCTGTCGTTTTCATGTTTTGTTTTCCCCGTTGCGCCTGATTCGACGCCCACAGTTCAGCCCAATTCAAACCATTCAGGCCTGAGTTCAATCCGTTCTCCGCGCACGACAGATTCGTTGGCCTTGATCGCCAGCACCGTCGCGGCATATCCCTCTTTGTGGCCGGCAGCGGGTTTGAATTTGATGGACAAAAGATACTCCGCCAGCGCCTGTTTGTCGTTTGCGTCGAACATGGACGAAAAGTCCTCCACGGCGGCGGCAGAATCCGCGCAATTGGCGAGAAAAGCCTCCAGCGCGCAATACAACGCGGGCAACGGCGGCGGCGGTTCGGCGTGCGCATCGCCTCCGGCTGTCTGTTTGGAGGCATCCGCGACCAGTGCGATGCCCGTTTCCTTGTGAAACGTTTCCTTGTTCGCGTAAGGTTCCCAGCCCAGCAACGGCGCTTCCACCTCCTTGAACATCCAGGCGCGCTGTTCACGGATCATGATCGTGGCGTCGCTCCCGTAGAAATTCTCGTATTCCGCGTCGAAGGAACTGCCGAGCGTCGCGTCGTAAATCAACCGCACGCCCCCCGGATACTCCACCAGCAACTGCACCGTGTCCGGCACCTTGCGACCGTCGTCCCATAATCGTATCGAACCAACGCCCGTCACCGAAACCGGCGTCGCGTTCAAAAACAACCAGCCTGTCTGATCCAGCGCGTGGATGCCGATCTCGCCAACCAGCCCCGTCGAAATGTCCGCCTCCAATCGCCAGTTGGCGGACTTCTCGCGTTCTGGATTCGGCGACGCCACGCGCCAGCTTTGCCTCTTGTGCCACTGCGCGCGCGACAGAATGGGTCTGCCCAACGCGCCGGAACGGATGAATGGCAGAAGAAAGTGGCGTTGAGGATCGGAACGCAATTGAAGCCCGGCCTGGAACACGCACTGCGGCGAGTCCTTTGCGGCCAGAGCGATGGCGCGGGCATCCTCCACCGTGTGCGCCAGCGGCACTTCGCAATAGACGTTTTTCCCCGCCTTCAACGCCGCGATCACGATGTCTTTGTGCAGCTGCGTCGGCGTCGCAACGATGACCGCCGTGATTTCCTTGTTGTCCAGAACGGCATTGTAATCCGCCACCTGTTGCGCGCCTGGAGCCTTTGCGGCGCTGCGACGCAAAAACGCGGCGTAATTGTCGCAAATCGCCGCAATCTCCGCCTGTGGCACACGCCCCAACTGGTCGAGCAACTCCCGTCCCCACGGCCCAAGACCAATCACCGCGCACTTGACCTTTGGCCCGGCGGGTTTGGTGGCCGACACCGTTTCGTTCGTCGTCTGCGCGAACAACGGCACGCCGCCCAGCATCGTCGCCACCGTGGCAAACGATCCACCTTTGAGAAAATTGCGGCGATTGAATTCGCCCGCGCCGGATTGCGCCTGGTTCATGATGTCCATTTTGAGTTTCGGACGATTGATTGCGACACTTTTTTCAGTTCAACCGCCTGTTCCACGGAACTGAATGGACGTTGTCAAAGCCGATCTTCTCCCGCAACAAATCCGCGTTCGTCCCGCTGGCGGCATCACGACGCGGTGTGTCCACAAGCATTACATGCGTCCGCCCGGCCACCGGACGCGGCAACGCCGCCAGCGTCAGCAACACCTGGTTGACGATGCCCAATCGGTTCGGTGCCACAACAATGGGCGTCGCCTTCAACGCCAGAATCAAATCGCGCGAATCGAAATTCTCGCCCAACGGACTGAGCAGCCCGCCCGCGCCCTCGACGATCACCAGTTCAAATCTTCGGGCCACTGTCAGCACATGCCGCACGACCTGCACGAGCCGCAGTTTTTTCTTCTCTTTCCTCGCCGCCAGCAGTGGGGCGATCCCGGCGCGGTAATACCACGGATTGATCTCGTCCAGCGTCAGCACGCCGCCGGTCGCCTTCCTCAAAATGCGGGCGTCGCCGCGGCCGCCGGAACTGACCGGCTTGAGCGCAGCCACGCTCACTCCGTCCCCGCGAAACCGCATCGCCAGTTGCGACGCAAAGACAGTCTTCCCCACTCCCGTATCCGTTCCCGTGACGAAAAGTATCATTGTGGCCATGCGCTCATTTAACTCGAATACTCCCGTCCGCGCGAGTCTCAGAATTTCGACTCAAACGTGTAACGGCCCGATTCCACCGCATAAACGGCGCGGTCTTTCTCTTGTCGAAGGAATTTCACACCGGCGCTGCTGCCTGCCTCGACGCCGCTTTCTCTCACCGAATCGGCTGCCTTGGCGGGCAGATAAACAGTCGCGGTTGTGTTCGCCGGAATTGTCACATTCAACTTGAAAGCGTCCCCATTCCGATCCCATCGCACCGCCACCGGCCCGCGCATCGAATCATAAGTCGCCCGCGCCCATTTCAAATCACCGACCGGCGTCGGAGCGATGATGATCTTCTTGAACCCCGGCCCGTTCGGGTCGCTGGAAATTCCGCACAAGTGGGCGTAGAACCATTCCGTGATCTGGCCCAGCATGAAATGATTGTGCGACGAGTTGTTGTTCGCGTCCCATGCTTCGGTCAACGCCGTGGCGCCCTTTTTCAGAATGTAACCATAGCCCGGTTTCTCATCCTGATTGATCAGATTGTAAATCACATCGCTGCGACCTCCCTCGGCCAGAGCCAGCAACAGGAAACGGTAGCCGACATC
>DAOLDN010000535.1:0-2735 GCA_035327385.1 Verrucomicrobiota bacterium
CTCCCATGGCCAATCTCCGTCGCAAGAACGGTCGCGACAAGGCGTGGCGCGTGCGCTATTTCGGGGTTGGCAACGAAAGCTGGGGCTGCGGCGGCAACATGCGCCCCGAGTATTACGCCGACAATTACCGCCGCTTCAACACCTTCGTCAAAAACTACGGAACCAACCGCATCTACCGCATCGCCTGCGGCGCCAACGCCGGCGACACCAACTGGACCGAGGTCGTGATGAAACAGGTCGGCAACAGAATGAACGGTCTGTCACTCCACTACTACACGTTGCCCACCGGCAACTGGCGCAACAAAGGCTCGGCCACGGAATTTGAGGAAGACCAATGGCACTCCACCCTGCGTCGCACGCTGGAAATGGACGACCTCATCAAACGCCACGGCGCCATCATGGACAATCACGACCCGCAAAAGCGCGTCGGCATGATCGTGGATGAATGGGGCACATGGTACAACGTCGAGCCGGGAACGAACCCCGGGTTCCTGTATCAGCAGAACACACTGCGCGACGCGCTGGTCGCCGCGCTTAACTTCAACATCTTCCACAAACACGCCGACCGCGTGGCGATGGCCAACATCGCGCAGACCATCAACGTCCTTCAGGCGATGATTCTCACCGATAAGGAAAAAATGGTCCTCACACCCACCTATCACATCTTCGAGATGTACAAGATCCACCAAGGCGGCACGTTCCTGCCCATCGAGTTGACGTCGCCCGATTATGAATTCGGAAACGCAAAAATCCCCGCCGTGGACGCGACCGCATCGCGCGACAAATCCGGAAAAGTTCACCTCTCACTGCTCAACACCGACCCCAATCGCCCCGCGCAGGTCGCGTGCAAGCTGTCCGGCGTCATCGCAGCCGGTGTGACTGGACGCGTGCTCACGGCCGATGCCATGCAGGCGCGAAACACTTTCGACGCCCCCGAAACCGTCAAGCCCACCGGGTTCAACGCCTTCAAACACGAAGGCGACACGTTGACCGTGGATTTGCCGGCAAAAAGCGTCGTCGTTCTTACAATTCAATAAGCGGAAATCACAACATCATGATCAATCTCAAGAACCTCGAAGTCTGGTTCGTCACGGGCAGCCAGCATCTTTACGGACCGGAAACCCTCAAGGCCGTCGCCAAACATTCCCAGGAGATCGCACGCGCTCTCAACGTCGCAGCCGCGATTCCCGTGAAGGTCGTCTTCAAACCTGTGATGGTTTCGCCCGACGCCATCACCCGGCTTTGCCAGGAGGCGAACAATGCGAAGAACTGCATCGGTCTCATCACCTGGTGTCACACGTTCTCGCCGTCAAAAATGTGGATCAACGGCCTCAAACAACTGCGCAAACCCATCTGCCACCTGCACACCCAGTACAATCGTGACCTGCCGTGGAGCACGATTGACATGGATTTCATGAACATGAACCAGGCCGCGCACGGCGACCGCGAACACGGCTTCATCATGACAAGGCTGCGCATCGCCAGAAAAGTCGTCGTCGGCTTCTGGCAGGAGGAGGATACGCAGGAAAAAATCGGCGCATGGGCACGCGCCGCAGCCGCGTGGCACGACTGGCAGGGAGCGAAATTTGTGCGCTTCGGCGACAACATGCGCGAAGTGGCGGTGACCGAGGGCGACAAGGTCGCCGCGCAACTCAAGTTCGGTTTCTCAGTCAACACACACGGCATCGGCGATCTGGTGAAAGTCGTGAACGCCGTCACCGACAAGGAAATTGACGCATTGTGCAAAACCTACGAGGCGGCTTACGAAATGTCTGCGGACCTTCGCAAGGGCGGCAAGCGCCACAAATCCGTCCGCGACGCCGCGCGAATTGAACTGGGCATCAAACACTTTTTGACCGATGGCGGATTCAAAGGTTACACCGACACATTCGAGGATTTGCACGGGCTGGCGCAACTGCCCGGCATCGGCAGCCAGCGAATGATGGCCGCCGGATTCGGTTTCGCAGGCGAGGGCGATTGGAAAACCGCCGCGCTCGTTCGCGCCATGAAGGTCATGGCCGCTGGACTCGAAGGTGGCACGTCGTTCATGGAGGATTACACCTATCATATGGAGCCCGGCAACAAACTCGTCCTCGGCTCCCACATGCTGGAGATATGTCCGAGCATCGCCGACGGAAAACCGTCATTGCAGGTGCATCCGCTTGGCATTGGTGGCAAGGCCGACCCAGCCCGCCTTGTGTTCAGTGCGCCGTCCGGCCCCGCCATCAACGTCGCACTCATGGACCTCGGCAACCGTTTTCGTTTCCTGCTGAACGAAGTGGATTGCATCACGCCTCCTCACGACATGCCGAAACTGCCCGTCGCCCGCGCCGTCTGGCAATGCCGTCCGACATTTGAGGACGCGTGCGCCTGCTGGATACACGCCGGCGGCGCGCATCACACCGGCTTCAGCCAGGCGGTGACCACCGAGATGATCGAGGATTTCGCCACCATCGCCGGCATCGAACTCGCCATCATTGATGGCAACTCCAACGTCCGCGACTTTCAACAGCGCCTTCGGACGAATGAAGTTTATTGGGCGTTGAGCAAGGGCTGGACGATCTGATTTGGCGTTGTCAGACCGTGCAATGGACGAATCACTCCGAGCGGGAGAATCGCTCAACCAACAGTTCTATTTGACGTTATCGCCGCACGTCTCCGTTCGTACGGGACGATTGCGCGATGACGCACACCGGTGCGGTGGAGGAACGATTCCACCGCCGCACGCGAGCCGT
>DAOLDN010000536.1:0-2732 GCA_035327385.1 Verrucomicrobiota bacterium
CCTGTCCTACGATTGCGCGCGTGCCGAAATGGATCAAGTTCATCGTCGCCATCTTGCTGCTGCCGGTTTGCGTCGGCGCGGCTTGGGGGCTGGGGAAAGTCATCCTCGCCAGCGGCAGCGCGGACCTCACCTGGGTACCGTTGCTGGCGGGCGCGGCGTGCTGGGTGGTGATCTATCTGCTGCTGCCCAAGCCGATGTGGATTTACGTCTTCGGGCATGAATTGACACACGCGGTATGGGCATGGCTCTTTGGCGGAGAAGTCAAAAGGTTCAAGGTGGGTTCGGACGGCGGTCACGTCGTGGTGACGAAGACCAATTTCCTGATCGCACTCGCGCCGTATTTCTTTCCTTTATATGCGGTGCTGGTGGTCTTGTTGTTCACGGCGGGGCATCTGATCTGGGGCTGGCAGAGACATCTGCCGTGGTTTCACCTGGCGTTGGGCGCTGCGTACGCGTTCCACGTAAGTCTGACGTGGCACGTGTTGCAGACGCGGCAATCGGACATCACAAACCAGGGCTACGTGTTTTCCGCCGTCGTGATATTCCTCGGCAACGTGAGCGTGCTGCTGCTGGGAATTCCGTTGCTGGCGGACAAGGTGGATTTGTTTACGGCATTGGGCTGGTGGCTGGAATGCACGGGCAAACTGGTTCATCTCATCGGGAATATGTTTTGAGGAACAGACCTATTGGAAAAGTGGTGCCCCGGCAAGGACTCGAACCTTGGACCAATTGATTAAGAGTCAACTGCTCTACCAACTGAGCTACCGAGGCAACCAACGGGACGCGGATAATCCTAAATCCACCGTAAATGTCAATCCTGCGGTTTCTCAATACAACGTCGTATCGTGGAGACGAGTTGTTCGCTGAGGTAGGGTTTGGGAATGAACAATAGATGCGCGCTCTCCTTGAAATCGGGCAGGGTGAGTTCGATGCTGTAACCGCTGGCGTAAACGACAGGCAGTCCGGGGCGGTCCTTCAGGATTTCCAATGAGAGTTCGCGCCCGGTCATGCCGTTGGGCATCACCATGTCGGTAAAGAGCAGGTCCACTTTGTCCCGGTTCTGCCACCACAGTTTTAGCGCGTGATGGCCGTCCACGGCTTCGATGACGCGGTAGCCCGCGTCTTCAAGGGTTTTCTTGGCCAGTTCGCGCACCATTTGTTCATCTTCGGCCAGGAGGATCGTTTTGGGCCGACCGTCGGTGCGGGTTGCTGCCGGTTCAGTCGCGGTATTTTGGTCGGCTGTTTTTTCGCCGGGGACATCGCGGTTGGTCGGCGGCAGGAAGATGCGGAATGTCGTGCCCTTGCCGACGGCGCTATCCACGGTGATCCAGCCCTGGTGTTGCTGAACGATGCCGTGAACGACGGCAAGGCCGAGTCCGGTGCCGCGGCCTTTGGGTTTCGTGGTAAAGAACGGTTCAAAGATGCGAGACAGATGTTCGGGGGCGATGCCGCTGCCTGTGTCTGCTATGGATAGGCAAACATTTTGTCCGGGCCGGGCGTCCGGGTTTTGAGCAACGGTTTCCTCCGGGATGGCCGCCGTGTCGAGTGAGAGGGTGATGTTGCCCGCGCCGGAGATTGCGTCTCGCGCGTTGAGAATGAGGTTGGTGACCACCTGTTCCATCATGGCGGCATCGGCTTCCACAGGCGGAACATTGGGAGCAACGTGGACGTTGAGTTTGAGGTCCGGTCCGAGCAATCGCGACAACATCGAGGTGGCGCTTTCAATGACTGTGGTCAGCCGGACGGGGCGTGGGAACATGGCCTGTTTGCGGCTGAAGGCCAGGAGCTGGCGCGTCAATGTGGCGGCTCGCATCGCGGCGCTCTCGATGCGGCGGATGTCCGATTGCGCGTTCGCGGGCAAGGTGTTTTGGGCAAGCAACAGACCTGTGTGACCTGTGATGACGGTGAGGATGTTGTTGAAATCGTGGGCGACACCGGCCGCGAGCTGGCCCACGGCGGTGAGGTGGTCGCTTTGCTGGAGGGGTTTCTGCATCTTGACACGTTCGGAAATGTCCTGGACGACGGAGATGACTCCGGCCACGCGGCCCGCATTGTCAATCAGGGGTGTGTTGAACCATTCGCAGGTGATCACACGCCCTTGTTTGGTGATGTTGTCGTTGACGCTGTGGTGACCGCCTGCATTTTCCAGAATGTCGGACCAGACGCGGTCCACATGTTCGTTGGCGGCGGCGGGGACAATCATGGGAGAGACGCACCTGCCAAGCACTTCGTCATTGGCGTAGCCAAAGATGCGCGTCGCCGCTGGATTCCACGTCATGACTTCGCGTTCGGTGTTCCACTCGATGAACGCGAGAGGCATCTGGTGAATGGTGAGTTTCATGCGTTCCTCGCTTTGGCGCAGGCGTTCCTCGACTTGGATGCGCCGGGCAACGTCGGCGCGCAACAATGCAATCGCGGTTCCCAGTCCGGCGACGATGACCAGCAGCAACGCGGTGACGCCAATGACCGTCCGTCGCGCGGTGGCGATGGCTTTGAGCCAGGAGGCGGCGTTGAAATCCACCCCGAGCACGGCCTCCACGTTGCCTTCGGGGTCGCGCATGGGAACGAAGGCGCTGACCCAGGATCCCCATTCATCGGTGATGGGTTCGGGATTGAAATTGGCTTCGCCTTGGAACGCCCGTTCCAAGCCCTCGTCCTCGCTGTCGTAAACAGTCCCGACGGGCGTGCGGGACTCCGCCTCGCCGTCGAACCGGCCGTCGCGGTTGTAATCC
>DAOLDN010000537.1:0-2729 GCA_035327385.1 Verrucomicrobiota bacterium
CATCCGGTGACCGTCGCCACGGATTTAGTGGAACCGAAGGCGCTCGGGGACATGTTCGCCACGATGTCATTCCGCAGTGCTTGTGCGCTCGCGTTCCTCTCGGGCTTTCTGGTGCTGACGATGGAAGTGGTGCTTCAACACCAGTTCGCGCAGGTCAGCATCAATTCATTGTTTTCCAGCGCCACCGTTCTCGTGTGGGTGTTGCTGTCGCTGGCGGCAGGCTCGGCCCTGGTGCCGCTGCTGTTCAAGATTCGCGTGGACGCGTCCACATTCCTGCGGGGCGTGCTGGTGCTCGCGGGCGTTCTGTGCGCCGCGCAGCCGTTTCTGTTCACCGCAATGCGCGGCGGAGTTGAGATTCTGCCCTACGAATTGACGCCCGCCGCCTACACTTTTGAAGTCAGCAAACTCGGATTGATCGCCCTCTGTCCGGCGTTCATCGTCGCGGGCCTCCTGTTTCCGATCCTGCTGCAACAGGCGTCCGCCGGGTCCGCTTCCGACACCGCGCGCAACGTCGCTCTGTTGCTCGCCTGGAACGGACTCGGCGGCTGGATCGGGTCCGAACTGGCGCAGGACGTCATTGTGCCCCGCGCGGGCTTGTGGCAAAGCGCCGTTCTCGTCGGGTTGGGCTACTGCCTGATCGCGTTAATGGTTCGAAATGGCGCAAATCAATCTCCGGCTAAAACTCCGCTGAAACGTCCGGACTTTGTCCGCTGGATGCCATTGTCTGCGGGTGCGCTGGTTGCCCTGGCATTCTTCGGAGCCGCGAAACTGCCGCAGGTCACCGTTGGCCCCGAAGAACGTCTTGCCGCCTTGGAAATCGGACGCGAAGGCGTCGTGGCCACCGTGGAATGTGCCCCCGGAGACTGGCGCATGCTCTTCAACAACAGTTACACGCTCGGCGGCTCGCTCGCGAAATCCAACCAGGAACGCCAGGCCCACATCCCCATCCTGCTCCACGGCAACGCAACTTCTGTCGCGGTGCTCGGCGTCGCCACAGGCAGCACGGTCGCCGGCGCCGCGTTGCATCCGAACGTCCAACGAATTGATGCTGCCGAATTGTCGCCGCTGGTGCTGGGGCAGGCCGAAACGTTTTTCGGACCTTACAACCGCAATGTCTTTGCGGACCCGCGCGTCAGGTTCGTGGCGGAGGACGCCCGCTGGATGGTCGCATCGGAGCGCGAGACTTACGATGTCGTCGTCGGCGACCTGTTCCTGCCGTGGCGCACGGGCGAGGGACGGTTGTTCAGCGTGGAACATTTCCAGGCCGTTCGCCGTTCGCTGAAGCCCGACGGCGTCTTTTGCCAGTGGCTTCCGTTGTTCCAGCTCACCCGGCCGCAGTTCGACGCCATCGCCCGGACGTTTCAGGAGGTGTTCCCGGAAGTGCTCGTCGTTCGCGGCGATTTTTACACCGAACTGCCGATCCTCGGTCTTATTGGAGGACGCGACCTGTCGCGAATCAACTGGCAGCGCGTCGCGGAACGTTGCGCCGAACTGCGGGATGCCGGCGCTGTCACGGATCCGTTGTCGCGGCACGAGGACGGCGTGGCGATGATGATCGTGGGAATGTTGCCGGCACCCGACGACGGCCCGGTGAACACACTGGCCAATGCGTGGCTCGAATGGAATTGCGGCAGGAACATCCTGGGAATGAAAACGCCGTGGTTTGTCGGCGTGCCCCAAGCCGAGTTTGTTCGCGACCTTCAGCGCTCCGCAAATCCGTTGTTGCCGGAATCGCTCCAACGCGCGCACGACTCCGGCCAGTTTTTCCTCACGCTGGAAATCGCCGCCAGACTCAGACTCCCCGTTTATGCGGACCTTCACGGACAGATGACGCAACGATTGCCGGAATCATTGCGGCACGACGCCTCCGCCTTGTGGCAGGAATGGCCGTCGCGCGTGAAACCCAGGCCCATTCTCCAGACCGTTTCCACTCGTTGAATTGACGAAACAAACAAACCAAAATGAAAACCACAAATCCACGATTGCTGAACTTGAACTCCCTGCTGTTGATCGCGGCAACAATGCTCCCGCTCTTCGCCGGTTGCGGAAAAGCGGACGCACCGCAGACGGGGGCGGAAGCCGTCGAGACGTTGTCCGTGGCGACCACCGTGGTCACCGCTGAAGTTGCCCAATCGCCAGCCGCGCCGCCGTCGGTCTCAAAACTCGCGGAACTGCCGCCGTTGAGCGACGACGTCCTCGCCATCCTCGAATCCAACAAGACCTCGATCGTGGAGCATCAAATCCATTACATCGTCAACGCGGACATCGCGCCGCTCGAAAAAGCGCAGGCGTTGTTCCTGGTGTATTCGCAACTCGACGCTTCCGGCCAGCGCAAGGTCGCCCATTCGGCGGTGAAATACATCGAAGACGAACACTTTGCGCTCGTCCGAGAGCAGTTGTTTGACACCAATCTCCAGCCACAAGTCCTCAGCGTGTTCATGACGGACACGTTGAAACGCGGTTTCGCCGTAAAGCTTCCGGTGCTGTTCGACCTTGCGAGATACGATGGACATCCCATGCAGACCGAAGCAAGGCAGTTGCTGGGACACTATTTCGGCAGGGACTACGGTTCGAACTGGGACAAATGGGAGCAAGCCATGCTCGCCTATCTCGACAAACATTCCAACTGACACAAGGCCCCAACGCATGGCCACGAAGTTCATGGCGTGGTCATAATCTGATCCATGTCCTTGCGAATCGCGTGCAACGGAGCAGGCGGGCCCGGCAAG
>DAOLDN010000538.1:0-2722 GCA_035327385.1 Verrucomicrobiota bacterium
CAGCTCACGGTGCGGGGCGTAGATTTCTTCGCCGGCCTTGAGTTTGATGTCGCCGATGGCCAGAACGTGCTTCGTGCGCTCGTTCAGCAACCGCACGATGCGCGCGTCCAGACTGTCAATCGCCTTGCGATGTTCCGGGATGTTCATGTCGGCGGCACTGTACAGAATGTGTCCGGGAAAAGCAGTGGAAAATTGCGCCCGCCCTCGCCACACCCGGGATCTCATTTGGGCGCGACGACGTTCACGATTCGCCGACGTCCGGCGCGATCCGCCCGGCATCGCAGCTCGGTTGGGGAACCTCGCAACGCACCGGAGGCAAACGCTTCGAGTTGCTTGCGAACCGGACGGGCCCGTGTTCTAATCCGTGCATGTCTCCATCGTATCCTACCATCGTTCCCGGACTCCGCAGCCCGTCAGAAATGGTTTCCGGCGTCGTCTATTTCGGTCGCATGCTTGACAAGATCCGTCTGTTCGCCTCGGGCAAATTGCCCGAAGGCTGGCATGCGGCGAGGGGCACGAGCATGAAAGGCAGTTTTGATTCCCGCTGCTGCCGGTTTCTCCAGATTGATTACGCGGCGCTTGAGGCGGAGACGCTCAAGGGCGACAAGTCGGACGAAGAACTGTTCGAATGGGCCTGCCAGCGCGGACGCCGGCCCAATGAGGAGGAAATTGAAATCTGGAACGCGTTCATGATGAAACGCGGTTGGCGGGATGCGGGGACTCAGCGGTTGAACGAACGGCTTGCGGAGATTGGCCTGCCGCCCGGCACGGTGCAGACCATGTTTGAGTTCATTGACCTGGACGAAGGCAGACTCCCGCCGCACAAACGGTGATGCTCCGACGCGGTTCCCGGAAGTGGTTCACGCTTTTTCACAAAGCACGCTTTCAGGCCGACGGCGATGTTGTCCACTTTGCAGGAGTTTTCATGGTCGCCGCCCACGAGGCGGATGGGTTTGGATTTCGAGCCGCCTTTGGGCACTTCAGAACCGCCCAGCTTCAAATCCTTGATCAGGATGACGCAATCGCCGTCCGCCAGCACGTTTCCATGGGCGTCTTTGACCACGCGCGGGCCGGCCTGTGTTTCAGCTGCGGCGGCGCGTTCCCATTCGTGACCGCATGTCACACATTCCCATTTCTCCGGGAATTCCAATACGTCGTTCATCTCGCACATCGGGCAGGCAGGTTTGCTCATAAAGTTTGAGCATAGTCGCACGTCGCGCCGGAACTCAATCGCGTATCCGGACTGGCCAGCAATTCTCATTTTGCAGGCGGAGCGCCGGCTTGCAGCCGGCTTTGAACAGCGAAACCGCGAGTGACGTCCTGTTTCGCACGGTGTAAGCCGATTACAAATCGGCGCTTCCCCAAAATAAGAATCGCTGCGGCCTGTCACCCCAAAAAATTTAGAACGTGCCATCGTCTTCGCGCCTGATAGGATTTGTCTTCATGCCATTTCGCGCACTTGGCCTTGATGCCAGAATCCTTCAGGCGGTGACGGAAGCCGGTTACACCGAGCCGACGCCGATTCAGACCGCCGCCATTCCGCCAATCATAGCGGGTCATGACCTCATCGGCATCGCGCAGACGGGCACGGGCAAGACGGCGGCTTTCACACTGCCCATTCTCACAAAGCTCGCCGCGCAACCCGCCCACCGCCGCGCAACCCGGGTGCTGGTGATTGCGCCCACGCGGGAACTGGTCGTGCAGATCGAGGAGAACGTGAAGATCTACTCGAAGCATCTGCCGTTGACGGTCGCCACGGTTTTCGGCGGCGTGGGCGAACAGCCGCAAATCCGGGCGTTGCGAGCGGGAACGGATATCGTCGTCGCGTGTCCGGGCCGGTTGCTGGATCTGATGGGCCAGCGATGCACGGACTTTTCGCAATTGAAGTTCCTCGTGCTGGACGAGGCCGACCGGATGCTGGACATGGGTTTCCTGCCGTCCATCCGGCGCATCGTGCAACAATTGCCGAAGCAACGGCAGACGCTGATGTTTTCCGCGACGCTCTCAAAGGAGATTGAATCGCTGACACACGATTTTCAACGCTCGCCCAAACTGGTTCAGATCGGACGTCGCGCCAATCCCGCCGAAACCGTGACGCAACTCGTCTATGAAGTGCCCAAACACCTGAAGACGTCGCTGCTGCTGCATCTGCTGGGAGATCCGCGGATGGACATGGTGCTGGTGTTCTCGCGCATGAAACACGGCGCGGACCGTCTGGCGCGGCAGTTGGAGCAAAAGGGGATTCGCACGGCGACGCTCCACTCGAACCGTTCACAGAACCAGCGGCTCAAGGCGTTGAAGGATTTCAAGTCCGGCGCGGTGCGCGTGCTGGTGGCGACGGACATCGCGGCGCGCGGCATTGACGTGGATGGCATCTCGCACGTGGTGAATTACGACTTCCCGATGCACGCGGAGGATTACGTGCATCGTATCGGTCGCACGGGCCGCGCAAATGAAATCGGTGATGCGATCAGTTTCGTGACACCCGAAGACCACGGTGAGCTGCGGTCGTTGGAACGATTCATCGGGCGGGGCATTGTCCGCAAACGCGCGGAGGGATTCAATTACTCCGCTGCGGCTTTGGCGGGGAATTTCACTGAAGGCGAGCGCCGCATCCCGCAGGGCCAGCCTCAGCCCCGACCGCACGCGCAAGGACCATCAGGCCCGCAGCGTTCTGGCCAGTCCAGCCCGCGTTCTCACGGAGGTCAGGCGAGGCGGGAAC
>DAOLDN010000539.1:0-2721 GCA_035327385.1 Verrucomicrobiota bacterium
ACCCAGCTTGGGATCAAACGAGCCGCCCGCGACCGGTTCGGGCAGAAACGTCAACTGCCGCCTCGCGCCGCCGGGCTGCTTGACGGCGTGCAACTGCGTCGAATCGGCAAACCGCGTGGTGATCAGCATTTCGAGCCGTGTCGGATGCCAGTCGTTGAACCCCGCACCGCGAAACTCGAGGTAACGGACGACGTTCGATTTCAACGCGGACGGTATCTCCGGCACTCCGTCCAGAACCAGGTTCTCGGGGATTTGCGCCAGGACGATCCACGGCGCGACGATCAATGCTGCGACAATCCTGCAAAGTTTCATTTGCATACTCAGATAACCGCTGGAAATCTTTGCCGCGAGCAGAAACCGATGCAACGACTCAATAAAAATCACGACGGTTACCACGGCGAAACGATTGACATCCGCGCCGTGTTGCGTGAAGCGAAGTCCGCGGCGCAGTCCGCCGGCTGGAGTTCCGAGACTTTTTGCAAGCTGGGCGACCTCGAACTGCTGGCGCTCCGGCGCAATTCAACCCGGAAACCGAAACCTGGAACCCGGAACATCTACATTTCGACGGGTGTTCATGGTGACGAACCTGCCGGGCCATTGGCCGTGCTGGAATTGCTGAAGTCCGATCGCTGGCCCGATGACGCCGACCTGTTCCTGTTGCCGTGCCTGAACCCGACGGGTTTCATCCTGAACTCGCGCGAGAACGAGGCACGCAAGGATTTGAACCGCGACTACCGTCATTTTGAAACGGAGGAGGTCACCGCGCATGTGCGCTGGCTCGAACGCCAGCCACCGTTCGACCTGACGCTTTGCCTTCACGAAGACTGGGAGTCGCACGGGTTTTACCTCTATGAACTGAACCCGGACCATCGGCCGTCGCTTGCGGCGAAGATGGTGACGCACGTCGCCGCAGTGTGCCCGATTGATTTGTCGCCTGTGATCGAAGGTCGCGAAGCCGCAGGCGGCATCATCAATCCCAATCTCGATCCCGCCAGCCGGCCGCAATGGCCGGAGGCGTTCTGGCTGTTGCAGAACAAAACGCGGCTGAGTTACACGCTGGAAGCGCCGTCGGATTTTTCCCTGCAAACGCGCGTCCGGGCGCTGGTGGCCGGAGTGAACGCGGCGCTTTCCCCGTAGGTCGGGCGTCGTGCCTGTCTCAATTTGTTTTGGTCAATGCAGCGGTCGGTTGCACCGCTACTTCAGCTTCAATTCGCGTCGCTTCATCCAGGCATCGCCAAGCTCGGTCAGTGTTTTGGATTTCAATACGCGTTCGGCGAGCGGGAAAACGATGCGCTCTTCCTTGTCGAAATGTTTCCGGCACGAGGCGATCACGCCCGACAGCAGTTTTTTCGCCTCCTTGAGCCTGCGCGCCTTCCGGATTCTGGCGAACGCCTCGTCAATCTGCTTGTGTTCTTCGTGAAACGTCTCGTTCTGGCCTATCTGCTCAAAGCAATGCTCCAGCGGCGTGATGAACAGATCATCCTCGGTCTTGGCGTGTGGCGACATGACCCTGTCCACCACGGACGCGAGCGACTTGACTTCGGCGAGAGTCCTGAGACGCGGCACCACCGATTCGATGTGATCGAACAGGTTGTGGAACACCGCGTGTTCCGCCATCAGGATTTCGGTGATTTTCATGCGACGCGATTCAATCATTTCCCGGCGGTGAATTCAAAACCCTTTTCGTCCCCGTTCGAGTTCGGCGAATTGAATGAGTTTCATCGAATCGCCACCATGAGATCAGTGCGCTTTTAGGTGGTTGTCAATCGCCTCGGCGGCGCGTTTGCCGTCGCCCATTGCCAGTATCACGGTCGCCGCGCCGCGCACGATGTCGCCGCCGGCAAATACTCCCGGAACGCTCGTCATTCCATTCTCGTCCACGAGGATATTGCCTTTTTTGTTCAACTTCAGTTCGGGACACGTCGCCGTCAGCAGGGGATTGGCTCGCGTGCCGATGGCAACAACGACGACGTCGCAGGGCAGAATGAATTCCGATCCGGGCACTGGCTCCGGTGCGGCGCGACTGCTGGCGTCCGGTTCTCCGAGTTTCATGCGGACGCATTTGAGTCCGGTGACCCAGCGTTTGTCGTCGCCGACGACTTCCACGGGCGCGGTCAGGAAGTGGAACTGGATACCCTCCTGCTCGGCGTGGTGGACTTCCTCGGCGCGTGCGGGCAATTCGTCGCGTGTGCGGCGATAGACGATCATCGCAGTCTCAGCGCCGATGCGTTTTGCCGTGCGCACGGCGTCCATGGCCACATTGCCGCCGCCGACGACGGCAACGTGTTTTCCGTTGAGCACGGGTGTTCCGACCTGCGGGAACTGATACGCGGCCATGAGGTTGATGCGCGTAAGATACTCGTTTGCTGAATAGACGCCTTTGAGGTTCTCGCCGGGAACATTCATAAACACCGGCAGTCCCGCACCATTGGCGATGAACACGGCGTCGAACTTTGCCCGCAGTTCCGGCAGCGTGTAGGTGCGTCCGATGATCACGTTACACTCAATCTTCACTCCGGCTTCCTGCAAGCGTTGAACTTCCTGTCGAACGATCTCCTTGGGCAGACGGAATTCCGGGATGCCATAGACGAGCACGCCACCGGGTTTGTGCAGCGCTTCGTAGATGGTCACGTCGTGGCCCACGCGCACCAGTTCGCCTGCGGCGGTGAGGCCTGCCGGGCCCGAGCCGACGACGGCCACTCGTTTTCCGCTCTTCGGTTT
>DAOLDN010000540.1:0-2719 GCA_035327385.1 Verrucomicrobiota bacterium
ACAACCCGCTGTCAGCACACGGCCGGCGCAACAGCCCGCAGTCAGCACGCGGCCCGCGCAGCAACCGTCGTTTGACCGGGCCGCTCAACAGCGCCAGACCGCCTTCAGCGGAGTCAACAGCGGCGGCAACGCCCGCAAGTTCAGCAATCGCGGCTCGGCAAGTCGTGGCGGCGGCGGAGCACGCAGACGTTGAATCCACTCCAGCCAAACTCATTTCCTTCAAGCCATGAAAACCACAATCCAAACCTCCACGCGCGTTGTCGTGATTGGCGCGTTGTTCCTCGCCACCCACGGCTGGGTTTCAACACTTCGCGCTGCTGATGCGGCCAAAGTCTTTCCCACACCCGAAGCGGCCATCGCGGAACTCGCCAACGCCGCCGCAACGACCAATCGTGCCGCCTTCATCGAATTGTTCGGTCCGGACTCCGAACAACTCGCCAATCCTGACTCCATCCAGGGAGGTCGCGAACTGGCAAACTTCTCCGCAGCGTTCAACGTCACCAACAACCTCGTCCGAGAATCCGACACAACAATGACTCTGGAGGTTGGCCCGGACGGCTGGCCTTTCCCGATTCCGCTGGTGAAAGTCACCAACGGCTGGCAGTTCGACACCGGGGCGGGCATTGAGGAACTGCTTAACCGCCGTATCGGTCGCAACGAACTGGACGTATTGAGCGTGATGCGCGCCTATGTGGACGCCCAGCGTGAATACGCCAGCAAGGATCGTGACGCCGATGACGTGCTCGCGTACGCCCAGCGTTTCGCCAGTTCGCCCGGCAAGACGGACGGGCTTTACTGGAGTCCTGAACTGAACGGAGAAATCAGCCCGCTCGGCCCGCTGGTCGCTGAAGCGCAGAGTGAAGGTTATTTTGCGGGAAACATCGCCACCAACTCAGGCCCGAGACCGTTCCACGGTTACCTGTTCAAAATCCTCACCAAACAGGGCAATCACGCCCCCGGCGGCAAATACGATTACATCATCAACGGAAACATGATCGGCGGCTTCGCGGCGGTGGCGTGGCCCGAGGAGTATGGCGAATCCGGCATCATGACCTTCATCGTCAACCAGCGGGGACGTGTCTATCAAAAGGACCTCGGCGACGATACCGCAAAGGTCGTGGAGAAAATGACTGAATACGACCCTGATCCGTCGTGGATCCTTTCGACAGACTGAACACACATCTGAAGCCCGGATGATCGAGAGTTGAATGAATCTTCCCATCCCTGCGATCAAATGGCTGCGCAATTATGACATGCGCTGGTTGCGCGGCGACATCGTCGCCTCCATCACCCTCGCCGCGTATCTTCTGCCCGCCGGACTCGGCGACGCATCGCTGGCCAATCTGCCGCCTGAAGCCGGGCTTTACGCGTGCCTTTTCGGAGGACTCGTGTTCTGGCTGTTTTGCAGTTCGCGACACACCGCCATCACTGTTACCTCTGCCATCTCGTTGCTGATTGGAGCGTCGCTCGGTGAGATCGCAGGCGGCGACACGACAAGGTTCGCCGCACTCGCCGGGGCCACGGCGTTGTTGGTCGCGTTGATCGCGTTCCTCGCATGGCTCGCCAGGGCCGGAGCGATTGTGAACTTCATTTCCGAAAGTGTGATGACCGGTTTCAAATGCGGCGTCGCGCTCTATCTCGCGAGCACCCAGTTGCCAAAGCTGTTCGGATTCCACGGGGCGCACGGAAATTTCTGGGAGAACAGCGGCCACTTCTTCAAGCACCTGCACGAAACCAATCCCGCTTCCATCACCATCGGCGGCATCGCACTCGCATTGCTCATTCTTGGGAAGATTTTCCTCAAGAACAAACCCGTGGCGCTGTTCATCGTCATCGGCGGCATCGTCGCGGCGTCCGCGTTGTCTCTGGACGAACGCGGCGTGAAACTGCTCGGTGAAGTCCCACAGGGATTGCCCTCCGTCGGACTGCCCGCCATCCAATGGTCCGACCTCAACAACCTGCTCCCGCTCGCCATCGCCTGCTTCATGCTCGGCGCGGTCGAAACCGCAGCCATCGGACGGATGTTTTGCGCCAAACACGGCGGACGCCTCGACGCCAATCAGGAATTCCTCGCTCTGGCTGCCGCAAATCTGGCCGCCGGACTCGGACGCGGATTTCCCATCAGCGGAGGCATGTCGCAATCGCTTGTCAACGAAGGCGGCGGTGCGCGCACGCCACTTTCGGGAGCGTTCGCCGCGCTCATCATCCTCGTTGTCGTTCTGTTCTTTTCGCATCTGTTGAGCGCGCTGCCGCAACCCGTGCTGGCCGCTGTGGTGTTGATCGCCGTGGCGGGCCTGTTCCGGGCTGAGGAATTGAAACATCTCTGGCACTCGCACCGTTCCGAATTCGTCGTCGCGGCAGCGGCATTGCTCGGCGTCATGACCTCCGGCCTGCTGCGCGGCGTGATGATCGGTGCGCTCATATCGCTGGTGCAACTGCTGCGCCGCGCCTCCCGTCCGCACGTCGCCTTTCTGGGCCGAATCCCCGGCACCCGCCGCTTCTCCGACCGCGAACGTCATCCCGACAACGAACTCATTCCCGGCGTGCTGATCTTCCGCCCGGAATCCGGTCTGGTCTATTTCAACGTGGACCACGTGCGCGATTCCATTGCCGACCGCGTGCGCGCCGAATCCCCGCCGCCCGGACTGGTCATCATTGACCTTTCCGCCGCGCCGATGGTGGACCTTCAAGCCGCCCACACGCTTGCCGGTCTGGCGGG
>DAOLDN010000541.1:0-2712 GCA_035327385.1 Verrucomicrobiota bacterium
TCCAGCGCTCGCGACAGGACGTTGCGATAGTCTTCGCGCGGTGTCAGCGGCGGGACGGGATAATTGAAACAGTTGTCACCGATGTTGTGCGCACCCGTGCCGGGATAGCAGGGATGCTGGTGCACGGAAAAAAATGCCGCGTGCGGATGGTAAAGCAGGATGGCTTCCGTGCCGTTGCCGTGATGCACGTCAAAGTCGAAGACGGCGACACGCTGGAACCCCAGTTCCAAGGCCTCCAAAACGGCGATGGCCACATTGTTGAGATAGCAGACCCCCATCGCATCGTCGCGCTTTGCGTGGTGGCCGGGCGGACGCATGAGACTAAAAACCGGCTGGCCTGCCTTCGCGCTTTGCCCCGCAGCGATGGCTGCGCCCGCCGAACGGCGCGCATGTGTGACAATGTCCGGGTGGTTCGGCGTGTCGGAGTCGAAGTCGCCCGGTTCGTGAAGTCTGCGGAGATGGGCCTCGGAATGTGCCCGGAGTATTGAAACGTCGGAGGCGTTGCCCGGCGAAGTCCAGGCGATGGGGATGTCCGACTGATTGCGCAACTTCTCGATGGTTCGCAGAATGCGGAACGGTTTTTCGGGATGGCCCGGCGCGGCATATTCCGCGCAGCGTTCGTCCGTGATGATTTTCATCGCTGAAATTCAACCATGAACAGGACGCAATGCACACGAATTTTTAATCGCTGCCGTGCCGCGGGCGCATCTTGACACTTCCCCGGCGCACGAACGGGGCAGCAAATGCGTCCGGGGGGTGGCGATTTGAATTTTGCTTTCTGGGCGCGCGCCATTAATGTTGCCGGAACGCGGTAGCAAACATCGTCATGAAAAATTCATTCCCATTTCTCGCTGTTGTCCTGATTGTTGTGGTGTCCGGTCATCCATCGCAGGCTTGGGATTACGAAGGGCATCGCGCGGTCAACCAGCTTGCAATCGCCACGTTGCCGACGAATTTTCCGGCCTTTGTGTTCACTCCAGAGGCCCGCGAACGCATCGCATTTCTCTCCGGCGAACCTGACCGTTGGCGCAACATGCGCAATGATCTGGCGTTGTCGCACCTCAACGGCCCGGACCATTATCTCGATCTGGAGGAACTGGAGGAATACGGCCTGACGCCGCAGACAGCCGCGCCATTGCGCTACGAATTCACGGCGCAACTGGCGCTGGCCCGGGCCGCGAATCCGGGCCATTTTGCTCCCATTGATCCCGCGAAGAACAAGGACCAGACGCGGCAATTGGCCGGCTTTGCGCCGTGGTCCATCACCGAATACTGCGGCAAGCTGCGTTCGGGCTTCTCCTATCTCAAGGCGTTTCAGGAACACGGAGGCACGCCGGAGGAAATCGCCAACGCCCAGGCCAACATTATTTACATCATGGGAGTGATGGGACATTTCGTCGGTGATTGCGCGCAACCGTTGCACGTGACCAAACATCATCACGGCTGGTTGGGGGACAATCCGAACGGCTACACGACGAATTACGGTTTCCATTCGTGGATTGACGGCGGCTTCTTCGAGAAGACAGGCGGCGTGAAATCAGAACCGTTGCTCGCCAGAATGCGACCCGCAAAAATCGTCGGCGACCCTTTGAAGCCGCACGACTTGTTTCAACGGGTGATGGCGTATTTGGAGGAGACGCACAAATTCGTCGAACCGCTGTATCAACTGGACAAGGAAGGCAAACTGACGCCGGAGAACGAGAAGTCGTCCGAAGGACGCGCGTTTCTGGAATCTCAACTGGTCAAGGGCGGTCAGATGCTGGGTGACCTGTGGTATTCGGCATGGCAACAGGCGACGGAGGATGGGTATCTTGTCCGGCGATTGACCGAGCGCAAAAAGGCGGCGGAGCAGGGGACACCGCCGCGTTGAGGGTGAATTAGAACGACACCCAACCATCGAGCGAAACATGACCAGCACACTTGTCATTCGCATCGCGGCATTGACGGGATTTCTGGCCGTGGCCCTCGGCGCGTTCGGCGCGCATGGATTGAAGGACATCCTCACGCAGCACGGCACGACAGAAATCTGGGAGAAGGCCGTGTTTTATCATTTCGTTCACGCCGTGATGTTGTTCCTGCTGGCCCAGCAACAGCCGATGCGCAGCGGGCCGTGGCTCTGTTTTCTTGCGGGGATCTTGATTTTTTCGGGTTCGTTGTATGTGCTCGCGGTCAGCAACGCGCGCTGGCTGGGGGCGATCACGCCCTTTGGCGGTGTGTCCTTGCTGGCAGGGTGGGGGTGGTTGTTTGTGACCGCTGCCAAACGTTCGAAATGACACGACAAAAAAGCCCCCCCGAAAATCTGGAGTCATGAGCTCGAATCAATTTGAGTCCGGTTAAATGACTCGCATGGACGGGTTGACACTGGCCAGGGAAGCGACTATTAAGCACACGTTTTGATTCATGGCAATCTTGTGATGTCCGCGATCCGAACCCAGCCCAATCAGCGACTTCGCCCGGGATCCGGGTGGTGGTGGCTTTCCGCGTTGGTGACGATGGTGGTGGCTTTTCAGATGAATTACATCCGCATCCATCTGCTTACGGAATTTCACCACCGGGGGGGCTATTCCGTTCCAATTGCCGGCCATTGCCATGATCAATCCGGCGAACACGGTCACGATCATGCTCCGCATCAACCGCACTCCACGGATGATCACTCCCTCCAACTGGCGGGCAAACGCTCTTGCCTGCTGCAGTCACTTGAATTGCTTCTCC
>DAOLDN010000542.1:0-2705 GCA_035327385.1 Verrucomicrobiota bacterium
AGAAAATGGATTCCTCGTCCAACTGGCCCAATGTCGCGCCGTGCGTGCATTTCACGTCGTCGGCGTAAATCTCCAGTTGCGGCTTGGTGTCCGCGCCCGCTTCGTCCGACAACAACAGGTTCTTGTTCGTCTGTTTGGCGTCGGTCTTTTGAGCCACAGGCCGCACGAGGATGCGCCCGTGGAACACGCCGCGTGATTTGTCGTCGAGGATGCCGTTGAAATACTCGTGGCTGACGCAGTGCGGTTGCGCGTGTTCCACAACCATGTGGTGATCGGCCAGTTGCTCGTTGCGCGTCAGATACAGCCCGTTGAGAATGCACTCCAGCCCCTCGCCCGCCAGTTTCGTGCGGATGTTGTTCCGCGAAAGTTTTGCGCCCAGCGCGAACGAATGGACGCTGACGTTGCTGCTGCGGCCGAACTCGCCGTGGAACGCAGCGATGTGAAACGCATCCGCCGCCTCGTCCTGGAATTTCACGAACTCCAGTCGCGCATTGTCTCCGGCGAACAGTTCCGTGACGGCGTTCATGAAATAGTTCGTCGCCCCCAACGCCACGTAACTTTCCAGAACCGTCACCTGGCTGTTGGCCTCGGCGATGACGAGATTGCGCGGATGAAACGTCGCTCCGCTGCGCCCGGCGGTTGACACGTAAATGAACTGGATGGGTTCTTCCACGATCTGACCTGCGGCTACGTGAACGAATCCGCCGTCCACAAAGAACGCCTGATTGAGCGCGGTAAACCCGTTGTCCACATTCTGCGCGTAACGTCCGAGGTGTTTCTCGAGCAACGCGGCATCAGACACCAGAGCGCCGGCCAGACTGCCGGCCTTCGCGCCGGATGGAAGCTTGCTCGTGGACGAAAGCTTCGCCGAGAAATGTCCGTTGACGAAAACCAGCTTGGTGCCGGGCAGGTTGGAAAATGTCAGTGTCTTCAACGCGTCCGAGGGCGCGTCATCCGCCGGATCCAGCGCCGGATTGAACGGCAGCTTTGCGATGGCGGCGGTATTGGTGAAACGCCAGTCCTCGTCCTTGAGCGTCGGCAGGCCCAGTTCGCTGAACCGTGCGATACCGGCCTTGCGGATGGGCAACAGCCACTTGGGCTGGCTGCCGGCGATTTCAAACCGGCGGAACTTTTCGACATACACATCCGCGGCGTGCGGAGCGGGTTTCAATTTCGTATCAATCATGTGGTTTCCAGACAATTCCAGTCAGACGCGTATGTTTTCATGCAAACGGGCATTGTGCAAGCCTGCGACGGGCGGCAAAAGCTCCAAATTCCAAGCACCAAGCTCCAGAGAAGCTCCAAATCCCAAATTTCAAAGCGAATGCCGAACTTGCAGTTTGTGTTTCGGTCTTGTTGGATCCGGATGGGCGTGCCAGTCTCGCCTCGCTGCCCGGCGACGATGTTTCGCGGTCGTGTTTGATATGAGCGTCAAACTTCTTCTCAACTTGCCGCCGCTCGTGTTGTCCATTGTCCTGGTTCAGGGCGTGACCAACGCGAGCGCGCAGGAAACGTCCTATCCTGCGGAACTTCGGGCGCGGGCATTGAGCGTCTTCAGTCCTCTGCCCGATCGCATGCCCGGTTCGGAGAACGACACCGAGGCCATGGTCAAACTTGGCAGGAAGCTCTACTTTGACAAACGTCTTTCAGCGGACAGGAAGTTGTCGTGCAACTCCTGCCATTCGATCAACACGGGCGGGACGTATGGGCGTTTTACCGCGGGTCAATCACCGGTCAAACACGGCGAGCGCGATTCGCCGACGGTTTTCAACGCCGGCCTGCACATCGCTCAATATTGGGACGGACGCGTTCCGGACCTTGATGCCCAAGCCAGGCAGCCGATGATGAATCCCGACGAGATGGCGATGCCAGACGAGGCCGAATTGCTGAAGCGAATTGAATCCGTTGGCGCATACCGGAAGCGTTTCGCGGAGGCTTTTCCCGGCGACACCAATGGCATCTCGGTATCGAACGCATCACGCGCCATAGCGGCCTTTGAGCGGACTCTGATCACAAGAGACCGTTTCGACAAATTCCTCAACGGCAAGGACAGGGCGTTGTCGCGGCGCGAGCTGCGTGGATTGGCGCTATTTCTCGATAACAACTGCCAGAAATGTCACAACGGACCGGCGCTCGGCGGCAATTCGTTCCAAAAGACCGGAATCTTTCATCCGTATGCGAACACGAACGACACCGGTCGCGCCCGGATCACGGGCGACCCCGCCGACATCTACAAATTCAAGGTGCCCTCCCTGCGCAACGTCGCCCTCACATCGCCATATTTCCACGACGGCAAGGTGGCGACGCTGCCCGAAGCCGTCCGATGGATGGCTCATCTGCAATTGGACCGGGAATTGTCGCGCGCAGAGGTGGACGAGATTGTCGCCTTTCTCAAGACGCTTTCCGACGAACGCCGCGCCAAGCAGGCGGCGAACACCACGGGATCGCCGCTCACGAGATGACCGTCGGAAAGCTCCAAATTCCAAACACCAAGCTCCAGAGAAACATCAAATTCCAGTCTCCAAACCGGTCAGTTCGTTGACTGGGTTTGATGTTTGAAGTTTGAAGCTTCTCTGGATGCCCGCTCGCGATTTATCGGAGTTGGAACTCGGAGCTTGGTATTTATTTCTTGCCGCTTTACACCCAAACGCGGCGGGCATAGAGTTCGCGCATGGCTTCTAACTACGATGCTACGGAGTTTGTGG
>DAOLDN010000543.1:0-2694 GCA_035327385.1 Verrucomicrobiota bacterium
AGCCGCGCGAGCTGGTCGGCCGCGCGCAGCACGTGCCGCGCCGCCCCCTCGTGCAGCGGCCAGTGGGCGTCGTCGCTGCGGCCGGAAGCAGAAAAGTCGGCCAGCGCCGCCACGCGGTCGACCACGTCGGCCAGCGCCTCGCGCATCGCGTCCGCGAACAGGTTGGCCAGCGCCGCGATCCTGGCGCGGTCCAGCGCCACGCGCCAGGGTCGTTCCTGCGGATGAAATTTCCCGATCTGCCACAGTCCGAAATACAACAGCCCCATCGCAGCAATCGCCGGAATGATGCCCGTGGGCCTCAGAAACTCCGTCTTGGCCGTGCTGACACAGATGATCAGCGCGGCGGGCAGTCCCCAGAACAGAGCGGACAACCCACGCACCAGCCGGCCCAGCGAGCGCAGCAGTTCGGAATTTTGCGGAGCTTCAGGCATGACACTTTTGATCGAGAGCGGAGAATAGAGGATGGTTGATGGCGCAGCAATGCGGCATGTCCGCCATCCTTGATCTTCCGTCTTCCATTCTCAAGAGTGGAGGTTCTCAGAAGCTCAGATAGGTGTAGGCTTTCAGGCCGCGCTCGTAGTCGTCCAGCAACCGCATCGCCTCGGACGGTTTCATGCGGTCGGACTTGATGGCTTCGTCCATCTGCGACTTCATCTGGCGCTTCAATTCATTCTCGTCGTACTGCACCGACGCCAGCGCCTGAACGATGGTCGTGCCTTCGATGATTTCCTCGACGTAATAACCGGTGGGCTCGTCGGGATCGAGGAACACATGGACTTCGTTCACGCGCCCGAAAAGGTTGTGCAGGTCGCCCATGATGTCCTGATACGCGCCCATGAGGAAGAACCCGATGTAATACGGCTCAACCTGGCCGTCGCCGTTCGTCTTGAGCGGATGCACGGGCAGCGTGTCCCGCACGTCGCGCAGGTCAATGAACTTGTTGACCTGTCCGTCGGAATCGCAGGTGATGTCCACCAGCGTGGCTTCGCGGGTCGGTTGCTCATTGAGCCGCGCCACGGGCATGATGGGAAACAACTGGCCCAGCGCCCAGTGGTCGAGCAGCGACTGGAACACGGAGAAATTGCACAGATACTGGTCGCAGAGGCTGTCTTCCAGTTTTCGGATTTCCTCGGGGATGTGTCTGTGGCCCTTGAAACTTTCCACCACGGCGCGGCTGATCTCCCAGTAAAGGTTTTCAATCTTCGCCTTGTCCGGCAGATCCATCATCCCCAGCGTGAACATGTGTTGCGCGTCGTCGCGCCGCTCCAGTGCGTCGTGATAGGCCTCCAGTTTATTGAGCTTCGCGAGGTTCTTGCGGATGTCCAGCAGTTCCTTGACCAGTGGATGCTCGTTGTCGCCGAAGTCGAACGTCACGTCATCGCGCGTCTTGCCGATGGCGCCAAACACTTCCACAACGAGAACGCTGTGGTGCGCGACGATGGCGCGACCGCTCTCGCTGATGATGTCCGGGTGCGGCACCTTCTCGGAATTGCAGACGTAGGCGATGTAATAAACGATGTCGTTCGTGTATTCCTGAAGCGAGTAGTTCGTGGAGCTGTCGAACGCCGAACGGCTGCCGTCGTAGTCCACTCCGAGACCGCCGCCCACGTCGAGGAATTCGATGTTGAAACCCATCTTGTGGAGCTTGGCGTAGAAACGCGCCGCCTCCTGAACGGCCTTCTTGACGGTGAGAATGTCCGGCACCTGCGAGCCGATGTGGAAGTGCAACAACTTGAGGCAGTGGCTGAGGTTTTCGGCCTTCAACAATTCCACGGCGGCGAGAATGTCCGCCGTGCTCAATCCGAATTTCGCGTCCTCGCCTCCACTCTCAGCCCAGCGGCCCGCGCCCTTGGACAACAATCTGGCGCGGATGCCCAGCAACGGCTCGACACCGAGCTGTTTTGAGACGGCGATGATCTGGCGCAGTTCCTCCAGTTTCTCGACGACCATGATGACCTTCTTGCCGAGCTTGATGCCGAGCATGGCCATCTTGATGAATTCGCAGTCCTTGTAGCCGTTGCAGATGATGAGGCTGCCCATCTGGTTTTGCAGCGCCAGACCGGCGAAGAGTTCCGGCTTGCTGCCGACCTCAAGTCCGAAATCGAACGGCCTGCCGGCATCGAGAATTTCCTCAACCACCTCCCGCAACTGGTTGACCTTGATGGGAAACACGCCGCGATACTTTCCCTGATAGCCGAACTCGGCGATGGAATTGCGGAAGGCCAGATTGATGGACTCGACGCGGTGACGAAGGATGTCCTGGAAACGGATGAGCAACGGGAATTTCAATCCACGCCCCTTCGCCTCCTCGATGACATCGCTGATTTCCACCGATGCGCCGGTTTCCTGTTGGGGCATGGCGACGACGCGGCCGGCTTCGTTGATGTCGAAGTATTTCGCGCCCCAGCGCTGGATGTTGTAAAGATTTCTGGCGGCCTCCGTGTTCCAGGCTTCGCTGCGGTCGTTCTGATGGCTCATCTGTTGTGACAAACAGGACGCACTATAGAAAGACGCGGCAGGAATTCAATACAGGGAATGAAAAAGTTCGCGGACCGCAAACGGGGGCCGGCCGTGCTCCGGTTAAACCGAATTCCGAAGCGGGCTGGCGTGTGGGACAGGTGAAGTCTTAGCGCAGACTGGCCAGCAATTCTCATTTTGGTGCGGAGCGCCGGCTTGCAGCCGGCTTTGGACCGG
>DAOLDN010000544.1:0-2684 GCA_035327385.1 Verrucomicrobiota bacterium
CGACTGGCGGCTGGAAACGCCGGAGCGCGCCTACGCCGCGGGTTTTCGGCGGTTGGGAATCGGTGCGTTGTATGGGCTTGCGGACTGGCGTTACGAGGCGCTGTGTGTTGCGGCGCACGCTGAATTTTTGCTGCGCAACTGCTGGAAGGCGCAATTGACGATTTCTTTGCCCCGGTTGCGTCCGTGCGCGGGCGAGTTCCAGCCGCTGACGCACATGACCGACCGCGAACTGGTGCAACTGGTGTGCGCGTTCCGGTTGATGTTCCCGGACGTGGGCCTGGTGCTTTCGACGCGCGAGCCTGCGAAGTTGCGCGACGGGTTGTTTCCGCTGGGCATCACGCTCATCAGCGCCGGCAGCCATACTGAACCCGGCGGTTACACCGGCGCCGGCAAGGAACACATCCATCAGACCGTGCGGGGGCGCATCGTGGAAACCGGTGCCAGCGAATGGGCGACGCCGGACGCCGCACACGCGACGCATGCGACGGGCCAGTTCAACATCGCCGATGAACGTCCTGCGGATGAAGTGGCGAAATTGATCCAAAGCCTCGGTTACGAACCGGTGTGGAAGGATTGGGACGCGGCGTTGACGGACTGATTTGGTCATGCAATCCGACACTCTCACCATCCGCCCGGCAACCGAAGCAGACCTTGCGGCGATCAATGGTATTTACAACCACTACGTTCACCATTCGACTTGTACTTATCAGGAAGCACCGGAAACGATGGAGGACCGGTTGCGTTGGTTTCGTCACCACGATGAGAATCATCCTGTGATCGTCGCGGTCACGGATGGCCGGGTTGTGGGTTGGGGATCGCTTTCGGCTTACAACCCTCGTTCCGCGTACCGCCGCACACTGGAGAGTTCCGTCTATATCCACCACCAATATCATCGTTGCGGCATCGGGTCGCTGGTAATGCGGGAATTGATCCAACGCGCCCGCCAGCTTGGCTGCCACGCGATAATCGCCGGCATTGATGCGGAACAGGCCGCGAGCGTGGCATTGCACACCAGATTGGGATTTGAAAAGGTCGGCCGTCTGAAACAGGTAGGGTTCAAGTTCGGTCGCTGGTTGGATGTGATTTACACGGAGTTGTTGCTCGAATCCGGATCTGAGTCCTGAGGGGTCATGCAGAAATCAAACCCACAATCTTTCGTCGTTGCCAACGGCCAGACCGTCGCAGCCAAGCTGCCCTGCACCATTGAGGCATTCCTCACGTCACAAGGGCTGCTGCCTCGCAGCGTCGTGGTGGAACACAACGGCGAGGCGCTCGCGCCATCCGAGTTTTCGCAACGACCACTCAACGCGGGCGACCGCTTGGAAATCGTGAAGATCGTTGCCGGTGGCTGATTTTTCGTTCCCAAATTCTTGTCAGCAATTTCCATCTGGTCTTTAATGCACCGATGCAAATAAAGCTGGAAAAACTCTATCGCGGATTTCTGATTCTGCTGTTCGTGGTGTTGGTCTGGTCGGTGTGGAGTTCGACGGCGCAGGAGTCGGCGTCAACATCACCCGCGGCGGACCAGGCGCAGTTGGAGGCCGCGACGGCGGACGGTGCTTCGGCCACCAATGCGCCTCACAGGAAGCTGATGCAGACTCCCGGCTGGGTGGAGGATTTGGCGGACAAATACCCCGTTCTCAAAAAGGAGTGGTGGGGCAACGAACTGTGGAAATACCTGTTCTCACTCATCTACATCTTCCTGGCGTTCTACATCTCCAAGTTTCTGGATTATCTCACACGCGTCTGGCTCAAAAAACTCACGGCCAAAACCAAGGCAAAGTTCGACGACATGCTGCTGGACCTGTTGAACGGCCCGGTCAAGGTCGTGGCCTTCGTCATTTTCCTGCGCATCGGACTGGACGTTTTTGAATGGCCGGACATCGTGCAGGCGGTGCTGGCCAAGGGGTTCACCGTCATCGTGGCGATTTCGCTGACCTACATGGTGTTGAAGTTCATTGACCTCGCGATGGGTTATTGGAGGGAACGCGCCTCCGCGCAAGAGGACGACGCGTTCAACAAACAGTTGTTCCCCGTCATCCGCAAAAGTCTCAAGGCTTTTGTGGTCGTGGTGGCGACGTTGACCACACTCAACAACATGGGCGTCAACATCACGGCGGCCATTGCGTCGTTGTCCATTGGCGGCCTCGCCGTCGGCCTGGCCGCGCAGGACACGCTGGCAAACCTCTTTGGGGCCGTCTCCATCTTCCTCGACAAACCGTTCAAGATCGGCGACCGCATCCAGATGGACGGCGTGGATGGTTCGGTGGAAACCATCGGCCTGCGCAGCACCCGCGTCCGCAATCTCGACGGGCATCTGGTCACCATCCCCAACAAGGCCATGGGCAACGCCACCATCACCAACATCGCCGCCCGCCCCAACATCCGCACCCTGATGAACATCGGCATCACCTATGACACGCCCGTGGAGAAGGTGAAGCTCGCGCTCAAGATCGTGGAGGAAACCTTCCGCGGCCATCCCAACACGCACGACCTCATCACCAGCTTCAACAAATTTGAAAGCTCCTCGCTGAACATCTTTGTCGTGCATTGGTGGAACAACACGGATTTCCGCGCGTGCCTCGCCGGTTTGCAGGAGATGAATCTCAAGCTCAAGGAACGGTTCGATGCCGAGAAGATCAGCTTCGCGTTCCCCACTCAAACGCTCTACGTGAAACAGGACT
>DAOLDN010000545.1:0-2678 GCA_035327385.1 Verrucomicrobiota bacterium
GTTGGGGATGCCGGTTGTTCCAGGGCGCTGATGGATGAACTCCAAACCAAAACGGCCAGGGCAACAACGCCAGGGCTGAAAAGAAACCCGCAGGTTTTCATAAAAGTCTTTCTGTTCACCGCTACACTCGCGGAATCGCCTTCCGCCGTCAAGTGCGCCGCTGTCGTCGGACCAGCCTGCCGGAGCGTCGCAGTGAAACGGCGACGAACGGCAATACCCGCCGAGTGAGACGTGATGCGCGGCTGATTATTCAGGGGTGTTTGGGCGTTCTGCAGGGTTGTAAGACCGATGTTCGCGTGCGATGCGCTCTGCGGTCCATCTCAGCGGCCTGGAACGGTTTCCGCCGACGTGCCGCCGGAAAGCTCAACGGAATTCGCGCCATGATTCGAAATGCGCAAGGACTTCAGCAGGCCAATAACCATACCAGGCATAACCCCGCCGACGTTCCTCGGAAACGGTGATCACTTCGTAGTGAATCGTCCGGTCGCGATCTCCGAAGATGGGTTTGTCGGTTTCCAGTTCGTAAAGTCGCGCCCACATCGGAGGAGCGCTCGGTGCGACGGTTGCGCTGACATTGTTTGTGAAGCGGTCCCAGGTGATGCCCGGTATCTGAGTTTTGCGAAACCATTCGATTGCCGACTCCACAGCCTGGACGACTTCGGGCGGAGGATTGGTCAACGACATGAGCAATCCGGTAATGCCGGCGCTTTCCGCCGCGCAGGCGGCGACGGGTTCAAAATTGCGCGCCGCCGCCGGTTTCAACGTCAGGGCGTCGTGCTGTTGGCACCAGACCGTGCGGCGACCGTCGGCGTTCCTGATCTGCGACGCTAGGATGCAGCGGACGCCCAGTTCAAAGCGCCGCGCGGCCTCCTGCTTCATGCGGTTGGAAACGAAACTGAATTCTTTCCCGCCGTGCGCCACGTCGCGCAAGAACTCCAGCACGCGCTCCATCACGCCGTCATTGTAGGTCACGTTGTCGTGATAACCGCCCGCCAGTGGATAGATCTGTGGAAAACCGCCGTTGGGGTATTGCGACTTGAAAATGTATTGCAGGCCGCGATCAAATGATTTTTGCCAGGCGGTGACGTTGGTCGTTCCTTTGAACTTCGTGATGACGCGTGCCAGGTAACGCAGTTCGGTAGTGGTGGCGTTGTTGTCGAACGTGCCGTTGCTCCACGCGTCGGCTTTGGGCGGCGCCTCGAACGGTTTCGTGTAGTCAATGCCCTTGGTCCAGCCTCCGGCGGCGGATTGGTTCGCAACGATGCGGTCGGCGATGACGGCGGGTGCGGGTTGCGTGAGCCAGATGTCCGGTTCCTGGAGCACAAGCCCCTTGGAATGGAGCGCGGCGCGGCTGCCCAAGGGAAGGATGTTGGTCGGAGAATTGTCCGGTTGCGCGCGGGTCGCGCGGAGCGTTGCCGTATTCCGTGACGTTTTGAAATAATTTTTCCACGCGGACTGTTCCGACCGTGGCAGGGATTCGATCCGCTCCAGGGTCAGCGGCGCGAATTGATCCGGTGGCCAGGGTTTTGAAGCATTGGTTTGGGCTGCGCGACCCGGAACTGCGGAAGCGGCCACTAAAAGAAGCGCCACGGCGGCGGCGCGGTACGACTTGAAACGGAACATGCGGTCAATCTTTACGGGAATCGCCGCCCGCGCAATACGATTTGTCAGCGCAGACGCATCGAAAGCGAAGCAACAACGCCTGCGAACTGTGGGGCGGCGGGGACAGGAACGCGGAACGCGCGCAATGGTTGGTGTGGAAGATCAGGTCAACGCCTGCGTTGCCCCATCCAAAACAGGAATCCACCGGCGATGAGAAACACACTCATGCCCGGCTCTGGAATTTGCATGACCACCAGATTGTCCAGCGACCAACTGTCAGTGGGAATTTCGACACGGATCAAATTCGAAAACGCCGGGCCGAAATAGAAGGTTTGAAACTCGATACCGTTGACGCTGAACGTCGTTGTCACAGTCGAGTTGTCCTGCAAATAACCGGTGAATTGAACCACCGCATCAGGCGCAATAGTGCTATACCCTGCTAAATCTACGGAGATTAGAGTGAAGAAAGAATCATCAATAAAGTTGAATCGAAGCGATTCCGCACCATCCGCCTGCAAGTATGCTGTGCCGTTATCGGGAAACGCTGGTATTCCACTAACCGTCCGTCCGATTGAGACGGCAGGGAGAATTGGGGAAAACAACATTCCGTTTTCCTCGTACTCTGTGATTGAATAAGAGGACGCTGGCGGTTGATCTGGCGGGCCGTCGAACGTGATTGTCATGCTTCCTTGACCGAGGCATTGTACTGCTGAGAATGCTGTAGCGAGGACTACTACAAAGAACGATGTATGGAGAAGAGTTTTCATGGGGGGAATGGGATCAGGTGTGGTGTCTATTGAACGGTTATGGATGCAGCAGTGGATGTCGTCTGTGCGCCGTTATTGTCGGTGGCCTTCGCGGTGATCGAGTAATTGCCCGCTGAAACGCTACCCCATGTCGCAGAATATGGCGAACTTGTATCCGTGGCAACGAGCACTCCGTTGGCGAAGAATTCCACCTTGGCAATGGATCCGTCCGAGTCGCTTGCGGAGGCTCTCAAACTGATATTGGCAGGCGCAGAGAACACAGCGCCGTTGGCCGGAGACGTCAAGGTGACGGTCGGCGGCGCATTCACC
>DAOLDN010000546.1:0-2671 GCA_035327385.1 Verrucomicrobiota bacterium
GCGTTGGTGTCCCAGAGGGGTTGCTGGGTAAGGCGTTTTAATTCGGCGGCTTTGGAGCTGAATTCGGCCGCGCGATTGGGCTGGCCCGCCAGAGCAGCGAGGTTCGCAATCGCCCGGGCGTTGGCGAACATGTAGGTGTTGATTGTCGGGCGGATGTTTTGAGCGCGGCGCGAGCCGGAAATGGATTCTTCCATGCCGTCGCGGACGTCGTATTGCCAGAAGAGTCCGTTGGGGAGCTGGCGTTCGGTTTCCCAGAGGCGATAGTCAGTGACGAGGTTGTTCAGCAAATCTGTGATAAATTTCTGGTCCTGATTGACTAGGTAACGATCCCACGCAGCGGCGGCGATCCAACTGCTGAAGTTGTGAAATTTATTCGCGGGTTTGCCGTTGTTGCCGCGAAACCAGAAGCGAGTGTAGTCATTCAGATAACGATCATCGCGCAGCCAGCGGCCCTCGGCGATATGCAGGCTGGTGGCGCAACTGATGGTGTTGAATTCGCCGGCATGGCTGACGGGGGTGAGAAACTCTGTAATCACGAAACCTTTGGGGGTTTGTTTGATGTGTTTGCGGAAGCTCCACCAGCGGAAGTAATAGATTTCTTCGACCGAGCGGTCGGGACATTCAAAGAGCGGGATGTTTTGTTGCAACCAATCCCACGACTGCGCGTTGGGGATGTGGTTCACGATGGTTTCGGGTGCCATCGCGTTGAAGTGTTCGATGTGGTGGGCGAAGGCCGCGGGTTTGAGGATGGAATACGCGGAAGCAAGAGCACCTTGAACCACGAAACACGCGAAGAGCAATAGGATAGGACCGATGGGACGGATGTGACCGATGCTGCGGCCGGATGGCAGATGGCAGATGGCAGATGGCAGATGGTGAACCATGCGGGCGTCTTAGTTCTTACTCGTGAAAGTTTTTGAGCGTGGCGTTCAGGTC
Source organism: Verrucomicrobiota bacterium (assembly GCA_035327385.1). Classification (GTDB taxonomy): domain Bacteria; phylum Verrucomicrobiota; class Verrucomicrobiia; order Limisphaerales; family JADLHS01; genus DAOLDN01. Next base: position 937 of record DAOLDN010000546.1, read on the forward strand.
GGGCGGCTGGTTGGTGGGCGAGGAGTGGATTAACGCGGCGAAACGGAGCGTGAAGGATTCACTGCGCTTCACCAGGACGCTGCTTGCATCGCCCTTGGTGAAGGCTTTTTGGCCGAACGGATTGGCAACGATGAGGCCGTAGTCGCGGCTGTGCATCCAACTGGGACGGAAGTTTTTTGCACCAGGGATGACGGTGATGCCGACCAGACGATTGCTCAGAACGCCGGAATAATCGCACCAGGCGGCGGTTTTACCCCAGGTGTTTTTCGCGCCGATGAGGCCATCGCTGTTCTTAACGGCGCCGCCGTTCTTTTCCGAGAGCGGCGTGGCGATGCGGATGCCGAAGCCCATTTCTTCCTGATCGCCGAAAGAGAGCGGCCCAGTGTGAGGGCTGAATGTAGCCTGCCATCCCACAAGGTAACCCCCAGATACAGCCTGGATGGTAAAGGTGGAATCAATTCGACCGATGACTTCAGTGTTCGTTGCCACAAGACTGCTTGCTGTGGCAAAGGTCAGGCGATCCTTGGTGATTTCGGGCTGCGAGGTGAATCGTTCATGCCGGATGGTCGCCTTGTTGCGCCAGAAATCCTGATTGCTGATATTGCCGAACGCGAGCCAGATGCCGGGGTGCATGGTGGGATGATCCACGGGGTCCACGCCTGCTACGGGCGGATGATTGCGGGTGACTTGGATGCCGTCCGGCGTGTGGACGTGCGCGAAGTAGGGACGGAGGATGTTCGGATCGGCGAAAACAAAATGGGCGACGGGTTTGGAGTCGTGCGTGATGATGAGGCGGTCGGGGAGGTGTTCAGCTTTGAATTCTGCAGCGACCGAAACAGGGGTGGTCCCGAAATACGAGAGTGCTAACAGGATAGGACAAATGAGACGCATGCGAGGGATGGGGGGCTGCGATGCGGATGCTGGAGATTTCATTTTCATTCCTCTAACGATTTGTTGGTGGTGTCGGGCGCGAACCAGATGACGATCATGCCGAGAGCGTAAATCAAAGACATGGCCGCGCCAACATGGGCGTAGTTGCCGCCAAAGAATCCAACGAGAGTACCGGCGAAGAACAGTCCGGCGGCGGTGGCGAAGCGGCCGACGTTGTAGGCGATGCCGCTGCCGGTGGCACGGACGCGCGTGGGAAACAGTTCCGGCAAATACAACGGCAGCCAGCCGAAAAACAGCGTGGCAATGAACCCCTGACAAAATAGCAACGGCAGGAAGATGGGTTGCATCGGCTCGGTGAACAGGAACAAGCTGCACGTGATGGCGGTGCTGCCGAGGCTGATGAGAAAGTAGGCGAGGCGCCGGCCAATGAGGCTGGCCAGTTGTGCGCCGAAGAAACTGCCGAGCACAGCGCCGACGGACCACCAAGCTTGAGCGGTGGATTTGTAGTCGGCATTGGCCGAGCCGGCGACGAGTTCGGCCCAGGGGAAAATCCATTTGCTGGCGGCCCAGGCGCCAACGAGCGGAATGGAGCCAAGGGCGATGCCAACGAGAATGGTTTTCAGCAACGGGGGGCGGAAGAGTTCACGCAATGGGGTGGCTGCTTTCTTACCGGTGTCCGCCTCCTCACGGCGGCGGCTCCGGGCGGCGAGCCAGGTTGGCGATTCGGGCACGAGCCACAAGATGGCGATTCCAAGCACTGCTGGTACTCCGCAAATGGCGAAAACCCAGCGCCAGGCTTCGGGCGTGATGTGAAAATAGGCGGTGAGGCGGGAGAGAATGAAGA
>DAOLDN010000547.1:0-2667 GCA_035327385.1 Verrucomicrobiota bacterium
CAGTTGTTCGTGGGTTGGGCGGGAAGCATTGTTTCGTCGAATCCCAAGATCACGTTCACCGCGACGCCCGGGATGGTGTTGACGGCCAATTTCATTCCTGATCCTTACCTTCTCGCCGCAGGCACCTACAATGGTCTGTTCTACGAGGAGAATGAAATCCGCCAGCGCAGTTCAGGGCTGTTCACGATGAAAGTCACCACGAAAGGCAAGTATTCGGGCAAACTGCAAATCGGCTCCAGCCGGTATTCGTTCAGCGGCACGTTGAACCCGGAACTGGAAGCCACGAACAACATCACGCGCAAGGGCACGTCCGCCTTGAAGCTGACGATCCGTCTGGGAACCGGGCCGGATGCGGACAAAGCGTTTGGTGTGTTGTCCGACACTGGCTGGAGCGCTTCGATTCTCGCCGACCGGGCAGTCTACAATTCCAAGAGCAATCCGTCCCCGCTGGCGGGCAGCTATACGTTGGTGCTGCCATCGGACGACGAAGGCACGATTGAAGTGGGCGATGGCTACGGCTACGGGAGCGTGAACACCGCGGGCAGCGTGAAATTTGTCGGGATGCTTCCGGATGGCACCAAGGTGTCGCAATCCGTGCCGGTGTCCAAGGACGGCTATTGGCCGATGTACATTCCGTTGTATAAAGGCAACGGCATGCTCGTAAGTTGGCTTGCGATTACCAATCCGCCCAAACCGGACATCACGGGCGTTTTGAATTGGATCAAACAACCGGATGCCGCAGCTCGATATTACCGGAGTGGTCATACCAATGTCATCGAAGTCGTGGGCGCGACGTACGTGAAACCCGCAGCGACAAGTTTCGTCGTCAACGTGCCGATGAACACCGCCGCCGTTTCCTTCGAGGGAGGGAATCTGGCGCAGGATTTCGACAGCGTTGTGACGTTGGGAGCCGGCAACAAAGTCACGGAAGTCATCACTACGAACAAACTGTCGTTCAAGTTCAACACTTCCGCCGGCACGTTCTCGGGCAAGGTGAAGGACCCGTCGAACGGCAAAACGCTCAGTTTTGGTGGTGCGTTGTTGCAGAAGTTCAACTCTGGATACGGTTTCGCGCTCGGCACGAACCAGAGTTGCCGTGTGACGTTCTCCCCATAAACTCCACAACACACCACTGGAGGCCCGGACTCCTGCCAGGGAGGACCGGGCCTCCGCTCTTTTGGAAGGCTGTGGCGTCCTGGAGTGCGCAATCGGGAACCGGACAGGGCTATTTTCCGCTGGAATCTGAGAGCAATTGGAGCAAGATGTCGTTGGAAGCAATGAATCATTGACGCAACATTGTCGTTCGCCTAAGCATCCCTTTGACGGAAACATTCAAGGATCAATCTATGAAACCCCATACAATCGCACTGGCCTTGGGTCTGTTGGTGTCGTTGATGGTTGTGCCGGCCCACGGCGGTTCTGAACGAATTCTCTACGGCAAACATCAGGTTCATGCCACGCGACTGATCGCCCGTTTCGCCGACAGTACTGCCTCGAACGTCCGGCTCAACGTGGCGAACCAAAGCGGCGAAAAGGTCGTCCGCACCTACGATCTCGTGCCCGGCTTGGTGGTGTTGGAGCCAGATGCCACGACGCTGTCGGCGCTCGCCTCGGCGCACCCTCAAAAGGACGCCGCAGCGGCGTTGCGACATCGAATCAAGGCGTTGATGGCCACCGGTGCTTTCAAGTACGTCGAGCCGGACTACGAAGTGAGGGCATCGGCGACACCGACGGACGAACGATTTATGGACGGCACGTTGTGGGGATTGAAGAACACGGGCCAGAACGGCGGCGTGGCTGGCGCGGACATTGGCGTGGAGGCGGCCTGGGACATTACCACCGGCTCACCGGGCGTTGTGGTGGCGGTGATTGACACCGGCATCCGTTACACGCACCAGGACCTCGCATCGCGCATGTGGGTCAATCCGGGTGAGATTCCCGGCAATGGCGTGGACGACGACAGCGACGGTTACATAGACAACATTTACGGCATCAACGCCATCACGGATTCGGGCGACCCCATGGACGACAACGACCACGGTTCGCATGTCGCGGGGACAATCGGCGCGGCGGCCAATGACGGCCATCCGCACGTTGGCGTGGCGTGGAACGTGCGGTTGATGGCCTGTAAGTTTCTCGATGCCAACGGCAGCGGCAACACCAGCGACGCGATCGAATGCATCAATTTCGCCGTTTCCAAAGGGGTCAGAATCCTCAACAACAGTTGGGGCGGAGGGCCGTTCGTGCAGGGGCTGTATGACGCGATTGTCAACGCCCGCAATCAGGGCGTGCTGTTTGTGGCGGCCGCAGGCAACGAATCCAACAACAATGATTCCAATCCCGCGTATCCCGCCTCCTACTCGGTTGACAACGTCATTTCCGTGGCTGCGTTGAACCGGTCCGATCAGATCGCGAATTTCTCAAACTTCGGTCGCAATTCGGTGCATCTGGGCGCTCCAGGCGTGTCCATCTATTCCTGCACGAGTGGCGCGGACAACGAATACGACACCTTCGACGGCACCAGCATGGCATCGCCGCACGTGGCTGGGGTGGCTGCCCTGGTGTTGTCGCAGTTCCCCGGCATCCCGTTGAGCGAACTGCGCCAGAGAATCATCAACAGCACCGTGGCGGTCGCAGCGCTCAACAACATCACCATTTCCGGCGGCC